>JASBVU010000184.1 GCA_029960905.1 Thermoanaerobacterium sp. | reverse complement strand
TGGCCTGTAGATTGTCAAAATAAATTCCTCTCCCTGTTCCATCAGCAATGGCTCTCTTGCCCCTAATTCATTCATTTTTTTAAGTATCATTGGAATACCTCTTCCAAGTTGATCAATGTACCTCATGTTTTCCATGTATTTAACAAGGAAAGGATTCCGCGCATACGATACTCCTATTTTCATTTTCTCTATTGTCACTGTATTTGGCAGTCTTCCTGGACTTCTGAACTCTATACGATCATTATACATAAGAACTCTTATTTTAGAACCGCTGATACTATAATTTCTATGAACCAGAGAATTTACAATAGCTTCTCTCATGACAATCATAGGGTATTCTTCTCTTTCTTCTCTTTTTAATCCATTAATCACTGACGGGGTAAGCATATTATTCTTAATCACAACCATTAACTGCTCTGCTACATCTTGTATTCTTCCTGTTATTATTTTCTTATCGATTAATTCATCTGTGATTTCATTACCATTAAAATGAGCAAAACTTACTCCATTCTGTGGAAGATACTTTTCTGGATTTTTGCCAAATACCAATAGCCCTCCAACAGTACAAACCTTTTTTCCGTCATATTCTTTTAGTATATCTGCATTTAAAAGTATCCTTTCAACCGATTCCTTGGACTCTTCAAATAAATCAAATGTATTATATTTCATAAAATAGTCTCTAATTATATCAATGTTTAAATCATTAATAGATGTTCCTTCTACCGGTGATATGTCAAAATGAAGACTTCCGCTTGTTTCAAAGAGCCGTAGCAATTCTTCTTTTGATGCAATTCTCTTTGTAGTACCTACTCGTATATAGTATTTATGGTCAGATGTATAATATGGCTTATTAAGTCCCTTGGGGATAGTAATAATTGCTATTGTCTTACCATCTACTTCTATACTTTCATATGAAGGAATAACATTTGGAATACAGTTATTTCTGCATATATTCATTACCGTTTCTTCTAACTTGCTGTTTTTTATCCCTTTTATATTTCCTTCGTCATCAACTCCAATAAGAATTATACCACCTTCTGAATTTGAAAAAGCAACTATTTCTTCGGCAAGATCTTTGGCTTTAATTTCCTCTTCTTTAAACTCTATATAAGAATTTTCTCCATTTTGTATTATGTTTTTTACTTCCTCTACAGTCATATAAAAGCCTCCCGATATTAACAGATATTAAATCTTATTAGCTTATCTATTCATATTTTTATCTTCTTACATTATTATAACATTTTCACATTACAAAAAAAGGCATTTATATATTAAAAAATGAAAAATACAATATGGGTACAAAAAAAGGATACATCACTGTATCCCCTTTAATGCTTCTTTTGAGTTTTGTATTATCTGTTTTGTGACATCTGTCATAGGTTTTGGCTCTTCTGACTTTGAATTGACCTCATTAAACAAGTTCTCAACATCTACAGCCTTTTGTAGATATTCTTTCGCTTTTGCTTTATCATTGTTTTGCAAGTAAAACATTCCAACTTTGTTATAGGCATCTGCCAATTGCTGATAATTTTCTGGTCTTAAAGGCTGTACATCGACAGCTTTTTTTACATATTTAAGTCCATCATCTATCTGCCCGTGAGATAGATAAAATGCTCCAAGCTGTGCTAAAAGTTGAGAGTTATACGGTTCTAAATCTACCGCTTTTTGTTCTTCGGTCATTGCTGCTTCATACGTCGCCGCATCCTTTGTCTGATCTGCTATACTTGCTAATGTCTGACCGTAAGACATCCTGTACTTTGCATTCCACGGATCATAAGCAACAGCACTTTTATAATACTGCATAGCCTGAGGAATATTGTTTGTCTTTGCAAATTGATCTCCTTTCTCTGCATATCTCAATGCAGTCGAAAGTGAGAAAGACATAAATACGACAACTATACCGACTATCAAAACACCGAAACTGTAGTATCCAGTGTACGATTTTTTTCCTTTTACAATAGCTGTATTTTTATGTACTTTGCTTATGCTCATGCTGTTAATTATACCGATAAGGGAATATAAAGCTATTGTCACAGCAGACAGCGAAAGATCAAAATCCATCGCAGCATGGGCATATATGCTTAATATACCTGCCGTAGCTGCTGCCAATAGTATCCTTTCATCTATATCTATCTCAGTCTTATAAAGCTTGATAACGGACAGTATCAATGTCACCAAGAAGAATATCATCGCTGCAGCTCCGACTAAACCAGTATCAAGCAAAACCTGCATGAAGTAGTTATGTGTCTGTGTAGTCCAGTACAGGTATGACTGATATTTGAAGTAAAGTGATGCCCAAGCACCTCCACCTGCACCAAAAAGCGGATAGTCTTTAAAAATTTTGAATCCATCTTTGTAAAATTGCATTCGCTCTGAGCTGCTGTGGCTTGTCAAACTTATGTCTTGTACCCTTGACGCCACGTTTTCAGGCAGGTATTTATATTTAAGCATTATATTTTGTACAGCACTTGGATCATTTTTCGGATAGATGTACGCCTTATCAAATGTCACAGAAGTACCTTTAAAGTAGTTTGTAAAAGTTATAGCTAGTCTTTTTGTGTCTTTCAAAGTAGAGAATTCTATCGTCTTTTCACCACTGAAAGTCTCTTTGTCGAACACATCTTTTATCTTTGTAGGTTGATCAAGGTCATTTCTGCTTTCTATGGTGATGCCATACGCCCAATCTTTATTATCGGCGTTTTTTGATATGACATCGTACTTCAATACATATATTCTATCTGCATCGACGTCAACAAATCTTGTGACACTTTTGCTGTTATCTTGTTCATTTATCCCATGGCTTAACGAAAGTGGAACATCTGTCGTCAATACCATATAACCTGCTACGGTTGATAGCACACCCACAATGACAACTATGGATATGCCTATTTTTAAGCTTATCTTATTTACAGCTTCAACCAAAAAGCTTACAATGTACGTGAATAGCAATGCTAATATACATCCTACAAGTATCCACATAACCAGATGGTGAGGCTTAGGACCATTTACGACAGAGTTAAATTTGAGTATTGATAGCGCTGACGCTGCGATTACACCTATCAAGTAAATGAAAGGTTCTACCCTTTTTCCTTTTGGCATCATTATTATAAGGAACAAAAACAGAAAAGGAAACATCACCCAAGCGCCTCTGGATAATGTAAACACATAAGCATAAAGCTGCATAAAAGCTTCTACTCCGTAAAGGGCTTTTAAATATCTGTTTTCCGTGTACGATATGAGTGCAAAATTTACAAACAAAAATGCCATCAAAAATGATGCAGCGGTATTGGCATATTGAAATGTAGAATTAATCCTTCCACCAACCCATGATCCATTGTAGTTTACGTATCCTGCTGCAGACAAAAGACCTATTAAAGCTACTCCAAATGAGCTTAAAACAAGTACATTCAAAAGTATCCATACTTTTTTCTTATCATTGGCAACTCTGCTGACCAAAAAGTATACAAACACATAATCGACGTACTTTAATACTTCCCCTATTGCAGATCTTATATTTACAGCAAAAAACGTAGAAATGAGATACGCACCTATTATTGATATTGCGGCATAATCCAGTCTTTCAGAGATTATCGGCTCTTTTCTTATAATCTTCATCAATGACCAAATTACGACGACAGCCGAAGTAATGCATATAGTAGGCAAAAATTCATTGTCAAAGTACATACCGCGAAAATACGGCGGTAAAGCCACCAGAAGAAGCAATGATATGTAAAATACAATATTCACTACGTTTATGTAATTTGTGCTTCTTTTAGAAACATTAATGTTGACCTTTTTCTTTTTTGCTGCTTTTTGTGCCATATTGATTCTCCTTTATATATTTTATAAAAATGCACAAGTAATCTTATTCGACAAAAAAACTTAATTTCCTTCTTTTGAAATCATTTAACAAAATACAGTGTGAAAAAAACTTCATCTTTATCCAATCACCATTTCCAATTGATAGAATATAATAAACTGAAATCAAATTAAATAGGAGGTATTCACATGAGAGGCAGAAAATTAGTTATTTTCACTCTTATACTCATATTTGTACTTACATCTTTCTTATTTACAGGTTGCAAGGCCAAAGAGCAAAAGCTTACAAAGATAAACTTTATTGAAACCGTACATTCGATTTTTTATGCACCATATTATTTAGCTGTCAATAAAGGCTTTTTTAAAGAAGAAGGACTGCAATTAGAGATAACAACTGCACAAGGCTCCGACAAGGCTGCAACAGCAGTTGTATCAGGTCAAGCTGATATAGGACTACAAGGTCCAGAAACCACCGTCTACGTGTACAAGGAAGGAAAAGAAGATTACCTCATAAATTTTGCACAACTTACAAGAAAAGATGGCTCTTTCTTAGTGGGCAAAAAACCAGAGCCTAATTTTAAATGGGAAAACTTAAAAGGAAAAAAGATAATAGGCGGCAGACCTGGTGGGATGCCAGAAATGACGCTGGAGTATATACTGAAAGAACATGGCATAGACCCTAAAAAAGATGTAAATCTTGTGACAAATCTTCAGTTTACAGCGACAGCCGGTGCTTTTATGAGATCAGATGCAGACTACGTAGCACTATTTGAACCTACTGCATCACAAGTGGAAAGCGAAAAAGGCGGATACATCGTAGCATCTGTAGGTGCCGCCGGACACGATGTACCTTATACCAC
>JASBVU010000183.1 GCA_029960905.1 Thermoanaerobacterium sp. | reverse complement strand
TCCCATGATGTTTTTTTATAACTATATACGATATAAATGGAAGCAATATCTTAGTATCATTGTCAACGTCTAATCCGTTTATCTCATGTTTCACAGCAAAATAAGCTATAACCGCTGACATTAAAGAATGATGTGTTTCTTTCTTTGATTTTAGTTCTTTTTTCTTATTGTCATCTTGTGAAGTCAAGTATTCTTGAAAAAAGTTTGTAGACTTACCAAGATCATGGCATAAAGCCACAATCTTGATAATCCTTGACAATAGTTCTTCATCAATCAAATTTACCTTGACTTCATCTAAAAATTTCTCTGCTAAATCTGCACATCCTGATAAATGCTCTTCTAAATATTTATCAGGGTGTGAATAAAGCTCAGAAAAACACGATGTGCTCATCATCTATCACCCAACTATTTGATACGTATGATCTTATGCTTTTACCATTCGCTTCATATACAACATCCGCATAGTCTAATACAATTCTTTCTTCGTCCATATCGGCAGGAATCTTTTCTTTGAAGTATTTTTTCCCGTCTTCAAAGACTATCCTATCTTCCAAAATATATTTATAAGGTAAAACAGAAGATACAAGAGTTTCCACATTTTTTGTTTCAATCGCATCCTTAACGCCTACAAACTTGTAATCCGCAATCATTTCACTTAATCCCAAAGAAACTGTGTACACATTTTGATGATTTTGTACCTTTTTAACTATGTCATTAAAGAGATATTCATCTGAATGATAAAAATATATCCTGTACATAGGGTCTCTTAAAATCTCCATTTTTACCTGTGTTCGAGCTTCGTGATTTTTCTTTTTCAATGGAATCCAAAAATTATCCTTTGTATTTATAAGGTTAAGTCCTATTCTCATTTTTTTGACTGGATTTAGAATTCTCACCGCCAATTTGCATTTGTCAGAACTTAAAACCTTTAAATAATCTTCTTTGCCTATTCCTCCAATTGCACCTATTAATCCTTTTACAGTCGGTGGCGGAGGAAATGAAAAAGTAAGCGGTGATGATGTGGTATAGTACTTCTTAAAATGACCAAAATCACCGTATACGTCAAATATCAATAACTTCATTCTATACATTCCTTTCTCAAGAACTTCGCTACAATCTTTTCCTGAGACATTTGTTGATTTTTTCTAAAAACTTAATTTTTCTACAGGAAAGTCTTTTACCACATCGTCAAAAGCACATACAGTACCATCTACTGCAAAAACTACCCTCTCATCTACTGCGTATCTTAACTTGCTTATTTTACCTTTATTTGCATTAAGACTTTCGACTAATTCTTTTATCTCAATCTTTCCGTCTTTAATGTCCCTCAATTCTTCGTCTTCTACATCATAGACAAATTTTATCCTTTTATTTAATTCACCTATCTGATAATTTTCTTCCTTCATGATAATCTGAAGCAAAAATCTTGGCATATGGCCCATCTTAGAATTTGACATGAGATTTTTGGTGCCGTTCCACATTGCTTCCAACATCAAATCTACATCGTCATCTGTAAGAGGTATGTTCTGATTTTTAGCTGCATTTTCGTTTACAATTCCATAAAATGATATAAGCGAATATGGAAGTATATACTTTTCTGTAAATGTTCCTTGGCTGTTGCCACTTTGTGACGGCATCACAGTAGTGCCTTTTATGTAAGTCATATTGACCTTGTGAAGTGATCTTCCAAATCCAAACTGTACAGGTCCAGTAAGTGTCATCGTTTTGTCCTTCACTGCCGTTGTAGCTCCAAAAAGCCGTACATCTATGCATTTATTTATGATATCTTCATTCGAACCAAAGTCGCTTATTCTGTCATCTTTTGTGCGCAATTTTCCGCTTTCATCTCTCGTCTCTAAAATAAATACATCCATCCCTTTATACTCTGCCAAGTAGTCTCTTATGGTCCTTTTAAGTCTTACATCTGTTACAATGTTTATACCTGTCTCTTCATCGATCCTTGGCTTGTTTTCATCTACAGGGTCTCCGTTTGGATTTGCAAAGCTTACATCATAAAGAAAAAGTATTTCTGAGCGGTTTTTTATCGTGTTATTCATCATTGTTCCTCCTCTTTACTATAAATTATGGATGCTATTTCGTCTGCAAGATTTAACCCACAGGCAAAGTAGAAATTTATTTCATCTACTGGCATGTGCCAATTGTCCCCTGCTAAAAGGAGATAATTTGATACCTCTCTTGCCAGCAGTCTCTTACCTTTGTCAAATGAGTCGTACTCCTCAAGCTTATTCTGTACTTTTGGCAAAAGCCCTCTTATATCTTTTTCATCCATCTTTAGGCTTTTTAGATTTTTCATAAAAGGTTTTGCACCTCTATCTTTGTACTGCTTTCTAAGAAGCAACTCTGTAAGGGCACCCAATAGCACGAGTCCTCTTTTGATGGGCGTCTCAAAGTTTTTATCGTACTTCTTAAAGAAATCTGATAATGACCTTTCCTCCATGGCTTTAACCTCCATTTCTATCAATCCTAAAGTTTGTAAAAACTTAATGGTCATCATTCCGTCTTTTATGGCGCTTTGATAGTATCTGTCCTGAATGAATTCATCTCTCACCCGTTTCATAATGAATTTTAACATCAAGTTCATGTCAATTTTTCTGCCTCTAAAGATTCTGTCTGTTACATCTAAAAAGTAACCATCAAGGTCGCTACCTCGCTTCTTCATATCAGTCTTAAACAAAAAATTGCGTATATTTCTGAAAGTAAAGTTTTCATTAAAAATGCCGTCTACTATATCTTTTGCTTTAAAAATCTCCCTAATATGTGACGGAAATACGTCTTCTATCAAAAGCAATATTCTCTCGGCAGAGTTTTGCTTTTCTATGAATAGATAGTTTAATGAAATTGAGTCATCAGCATCTTTTAGAAAATACATTATATCGTCTTCATCTGTTATGACTCTTTTCTTTGTAGACTCCTTTAATGACACAAGCTTTGTTGTCTCTTTAAATATGTCCAATATCTCTTCTTTTACAAATTTTTCACCTATTAAAAATTTAGGTATCAGTTGATATTTGAGTCCATAAAACTTAAACGTCAAATTATTTTCTATGTATTTCTTGCCTTCTTCAAGCTTTAATCTACAATCAGGACAAACAGGAAAGTTTCTCCACGATTTTTTCTCGTCAAACCCGCCAACTATATAACCTATTTTATCAATCGTATAAAAAGCGTATGTGTCAACTTTGCCAAACACCAAATCCTTTTTCTCACCGCATACTGAGCATACTTTGTCATTGGCGGAAAGTTTGTTGTATTTTTCGTTGTCTGCATCTATTAGAAGCTTTCTAAATAGCGGCATATCGCCAATGTACTTGTAGGTACTGCCTTCTACAAATTTAAGCATGAGCACAAACTTGTCTTTTTTAGGAAATTCTTTACTGAACTTCACGATTTCCTCTAATATCTCATCTTTATTTTCTTGAATGGCGCTGTTTAACTTCTCAAGAAATCGCCTTTCATCTTCATCAATGTTTAATCCTTTTTTGGTAAGAATTTTAAACCAACTTAAAATCTTCCCATTGAATGTTTTGTCAGGCTCTGTAATCTTTGCAACAGGCATGTAACCAGGACCATTGCCACCAGCGCTTGAGTACAAGTACCTTGATACTTTTTGGCTATCTGTCTCCTCTATAGTCACATCTTTATACTTCACATCATTGCCATCGATTGTAAAATTAATGGCTATGATGTTTTTATATGATCCATTTTGATTTGGATCTTCTATAAGAACATCTAAAAGACTCTTCCTTCCAGCATTTATAGACATCTCACCTATGTCCTTCACAGCATCCAGCACTATATACACCTCCTTTACAATATTTCAAAGCATCCAAACCCTTGCGAGTTTTTAGCCCCAAGTCCTGAATAGTATGCAACTTTCAAAAGATCTGGACTGCCTTCTAAGTCATATATGCCCATCCAGCCTTTTATGACTGTATTTTTGTACTTTATGACTTTTTGATATCTCACATTTTCGCTGCCAATAGGATAAAGTTTAAAATATGGATCTTTTACCTCCTCACCATAAATCACTTCATATTTTTTTAATAAGTTTTTCAATAAAAGATCAGAAAAACTTTCATGCCAAGGGGAGTAGTAATAAGTGTACCTTATCCCTTTGTCCTGGATTGTAGAGTATGTGACAACTGGGGACAAAAACTTTATCCTTGCCTTATCTCTAAAGATAGGTGGGTTTTCGATGTTTATTGAATTAAGCTTAAATATTTGGTTGTTGAATACGCAAAAGTCTTTTTTAAATATGTTTTGTGAAATATCATATATAAACTCGTCAATGGGAGAAGATACAGTAAGCTTAAATGGCGGCTTTAGCAATATCTTGTCCTCTCTTTTTAAAAGCCTAAATTCCCCTTCAAGCCTTGAATATGTAAATAGCTTAAACTGCCTTTTCCCATGCTTAAATCCTTCGTCGTGCATAAATGCACTAAAGTCACCATCTGTCATGCTGTTGTATATAAACCCTTGCACTATGTGATTGTACTGTATAGGCAGGTGCAACTCTTTGTCACCACTAAATTCCAGTATTACCCTCATCACTTGATACCCCCTCATTTTCAGAAAGAACTTTCATACCACATTCGCATTAAAATTTTTCCAATGTAATATATTCTCCAAAATCCTCCATTTTCCTGCTAAACTTATGGAAAAATTTAAAAA
>JASBVU010000182.1 GCA_029960905.1 Thermoanaerobacterium sp. | reverse complement strand
CAAATTCAAATTTATATATGCTGATTTGCAAGATAAAGATGCTTTAGAGAAATTATTTAAAGAAAACGAGATACACATAGTGGTTAATTTGGCTGCTCAGGCAGGAGTGAGGTATAGTCTTGTCAATCCACATGCATATATTCAATCAAATATAGTTGGGTTTATGAATATACTTGAAATGTGCAGGCATTATAAGGTGGAACATTTGGTCTATGCCTCTTCCAGTTCTGTTTATGGTATGAATGTTACTATGCCTTTTTCTGTGCATCATAACGTAGATCATCCAATAAGCCTCTATGCTGCCACTAAAAAGGCTAATGAGCTTATGGCGCATACATACAGCCATTTGTTTGGTTTGCCTACTACGGGTTTAAGATTTTTTACGGTGTATGGTCCATGGGGCAGACCTGATATGGCGTTGTTTTTATTTACGAAAGCAATACTCAACGATGAACCGATTAAGGTATTTAACTATGGTAAAATGAAGAGGGATTTTACTTATATAGATGATATAATAGAAGGAGTAGTACGGTTGTTGAATAATCCCCCAAAGCCAAATCCGGATTGGGATAGAGGAAAAGCAGATCCGGGGACAAGCAGCGCTCCTTATAGAATATATAACATCGGGAATAACAAACCAGTGGACTTAATGGAATTTATAGAGGTATTAGAAGAGAAATTGGGTAGGAGAGCTAAGAAGGAATTTTTGCCGATGCAAGATGGCGATGTACCAGAAACATATGCAGATGTAGATGATTTGATGAGGGATATAGGGTTTAAACCTAATACGGATATAAGAGAGGGGATATCTAGGTTTGTAGATTGGTATAGGGAGTATTATGGGTAAAATTGATATAAAAATGATTCTTATTAGAACACAATAAGCTTTGTTATAAAATGTTTTTTGTATATTAATAAAAGCAGTTACGAATGTATAAGGTTTTTGATGAAGAAGTTTGACGTTTATAACCCAGAGGAAAGGAATATATTAGTGTTTTAGAGAGAAAAATAAAAGTAGGTTTAATTCTGGTAAATAAGAGTTTTTTCATTTAAAATTCTGATAATGGTTTTAAGATTGCAAATATTGGTTACATTAAGTTGATAAGAAGATAAAAAAGAGAATCCAAAAAATGGATTAATTTCTTTTATAGAGAGTTGTGTATATTTTTGTATAATAATTTATGCTTTTGATAGTAAATTAAGAATTATGCTCAAATTTGTAGTATAATTATCTGTCATATTGGGGAGGTACAGTATTATAATGTCACGAAACAAAAAGATTTCAGTATATATACGTAATAAGGAAACTCCATCTAGTTATTACAGAATTATTCAATATTTAAAAAAAATAGAATTAGATAAATCAAACATATATATTAGAGAAATTGCCCCTGATATGATATATAAAAAACGCTTGAATTCAAACAACAGTAATTTTTTTAAAAAGTATCTGATTGGTATTATCTATTATTTGACTATGGTTGTAAGATTGTTATATTATTTATTAATAGATAACATAGATAAGCCAGACTATGTAATTGTCTCAAAAACGTTTTGTCCTGGATACACACCATTATTAATAAGAATTTTGCTTCGTAGAGTTGCGGACAATACAATTCTTTATTGGGATTTTGATGATAATATTTTTATAAGCAATGAAATCTCTAAAGCACAAGCAAATATTTTAAAAGAAAAAAGCAAAAAAATTATTGTTACTCATGAATATTTAAAATCTAAAATAGACAAAAAATATCATGATAAGGTTATTTTATTACCAACAACAGATGGAGATTTACAAGGGTTTGATGAAAGAATTTTAATTTCGAGAAGAAAGGAATTATTAGAAAAACAAATACGTCTTATATGGGTTGGTACAAGTGTAAATCTCTTTAATTTATATAAGATAATACATGTATTAGATAGAACGGCAGAAAATTTAAAAAAAGTATGTGACAAAAGTTTAGTTTTAACTATAGTTTGCAATAAACCATTAGAAGCTAAAGTTAATCATTTAATAATTAGAAATATTTTATGGAATAGAGATATAGCAAAGTATGAAATATATAATGCTCATATAGGAATTATGCCATTAATTCTAAACGAATATTCTCTTGGAAAAGGTGGTTTTAAGCTTATACAATATATTTCTACTGGTTTACCAGTTATAGCTTCGAATGTTGGTTTTAATAAAGAGATAGTTGATACTAGTTGTGGCATTCTTGTTGATGATGAGGTATGTGCCGATAAGTGGGAAGATGCAATTATAAAAATAACTTACTCGCTTGATGTTTGGGAAAAATACAGCATTGGTGCATATAAAAGATGGAAAAAATTATTTTCTTTTGAACATAATTTAAATGTATGGAAACATTTATTGGATATAAGGGGTTAAGCAAAGATGGTAGTAGCATTTTTTGCGTCATTACTTATATTAAGTCTATTTTTATCAAAAAGTGTATATAAAAGTTATATTAATCCATTTTTGTCGTTTTTAGGAAATTTTTTATTAGCTTTTACAATATTTTATTTAGTCGACTTCATAGACCATAGTATTTCATTGAAATCTATTTTAATTATTGTTATATCGTTTTTTGCTTTTGTTATTGGAACATTCATATCGATAGTACAGAATAAACAGTATAGCAAACTTATTTATAGAGAGAGTATAATGTGTAGTGATATGAAAGTAAATCGAGGAGAAGGAATGAAAGTTGAAGATATAAAAATTATACATTTATTTTTTTGGTTAAGTATAATAGGATTTATACATTATTTGTATACTATACAAATAAATATTGGAATATTAAGAGTCTTAAAACAACCTAATCTATTAAATCTTGCGTATTTTTATGAAAATATAAATTTTAATACTATACTAATTTATATGATGAAGTTAAGTATGGTCAACTCAATGCTAATTTTATTATATATCTTAAAATTTAATTGCAAAAAGATAGGTATTTATACTATGTATTTTTTAGAAATTATAATGAATATATCAGTAAAGCGCAATATTTTTATGTACATATTAACACTTAACTTTTTTGTTTTTATGTATTATCATATGAAAAAACCTACAAACAGTATACATAATAGTAAAACTAAAAATATGAAAATACCAAAAAAAATAATTATTTCAATCTCTATTTTTTTAATAGCTGGATATTATTTTGCTGTAACACAAAAAGTTTTAAACAAGGAATCAATTATAGAGGGGACAATTTTAGGGATAAGATTGCCTGCTTCTATAATAAACATCATTATGTATTATGTTGGAAATATCAAATCATTTGACATATACATAGATGCTAGTCTTCCAGATATTCCATTATTAGGAGCTACATTAAGATTTTTGTACAAAGTCTTTACAACAATTCATCTTATGAATTATGATGATAATTTTTTAAGGCTCCACTTTGTAAGTGTTCCGAGTAAATTCAATACAACATTAGGGCAATTTTACGTTTATTATGAAGGTGGTATTATATGGGTAGTTATATTCTATGCTATAATAGGATATATATCAACTTCACTTTATTTTAAATATCAAAAACATAGAAACGACATTATGCTGATGTATTTGGCTTTGATATCAACTATGTTATTGTTTAGTATAAGAGAATATATTGTTATCTTTATTGACTTTTGGATTTCAATTTTTATAATAATTTTTATACATTTACGTTTTGCTAAAAGAAAAGTAAAAAAAGCGATACAATTAACACAACATACTTTTTAGTTTCCCATAAAAGGCACGAAGAAGATAATAATTCCATTAGTAAGGAGTTAAGTTTATATAATAGTGTAAAAAGGATTGAGAGCCATACCACCACTGGTTAGGATTAAAGGTGGAAAATCCTTAAAACAACCGGAGGAATGAAGAATGGCTCAATATAATGTTACCATTGATTCTGAAATTTTGCATCAATTTTTTTAAAAGGAGCCAAAGATGAAAGAACTTTTAGAATTCGTGCTCAATCAGATATTCAAGGTTTAAGCTACTGAGCAAATTCAAGCAGAACCATACGGGAGAACTGCAGAAAGAAAAGACTACTACAATGATTATTATTCGATAAGCTTGGTAACAAGAGTAGGTACCATTACATTAAGGAGTTCCAAGACTTCGTAACGTCAAACTTACAACATTCTTATTTTGCAAAAATAAGAATGGAATTGGTAGAGTTACTAAAAATTAAATATGGTATAGTTACTAAAACTGTGATAAATTTATTAATCATAAAAATTCACCACAGAGGGGTTAGTAACTATGCCAACCACCGTTGTAAAACATAATAACCAATTAATTGATTTTTGCAAGATGTAAAATATGGAATGAGTAAAACGCAGTTTAGTTGTCTAATTACAGTGGTGGAAGGCAGTGTTAAAATTGAAGGCAAAATATCCTATATCCCAAATAGCAGAGAATATTGCGACTGCTAAATATGAAAGCTCCATTTACAGGTTTTTAAGTAAATCCTCCTGGGATGATGAACTATTAATAGAAGTCGCATAAGTTTTCTTGAATATCATCTGGAACACAATATTAAGCCAGGTGAAATTGGTTTTTTGGTTATTGATGATACCACCAACTTAAAAGATATAAGAACTAAATCGATGGAGGGATTAGATTTTCATTACTCTTACTGAAGGCAAGATTTGCTGGTCTCATTGTGTAGTGACTTCAAATTTTGTAGCTGAACCGTATGCTATGC
>JASBVU010000181.1 GCA_029960905.1 Thermoanaerobacterium sp. | reverse complement strand
ATGAAATGAAGACAGAAGATGACTACAATAAAGCTATAAGCCCCGGCGGTGTGCTAGAGCTTTTAGACAAAGCAAAAAAAGATGGAAAGATAAGATATACAGGCTTTTCTGCACATTCTGTCGATATTGCTTTAAAGCTTATGGATGCGTTTGATTTTGATGCAATATTGTTTCCAGTGAATTTTGTAAATTATTTTAATGGCAATTTTGGACCTCAAGTAATTGAAAAGGCAATTTCAAAAAATATAGGCAGGCTTGCAATAAAAGCAATGGCATTTACAACGAAATCTCAAAATGATACATCGCATCCAAAAACTTGGTATACGCCAGTAGAAGACAAAGAAATTGCAAGGCTGGCATTAAGATTTACATTGTCACAGCCAATAACTGCTGCTATACCTCCTGGTGACGAATCATATTTCCCATTGGCACTGGAAGTGGCAGAAAACTTTAAAGAAATCACAGATGATGAAATAAATCATCTAAAAGAAATCGCTAAAGATGTAACACCTATATTTCATGCATAAAGATGAAAAATCCAACCACTTATATTCATAATATGTGGTTGGATGTATTTATAAAATTTCCCAACGTCAATTTTACAGCTTAAATTAATCTTTCTTAATAAGTTTTAACGTTTCTTTTGCAAGATCTGAAACCTTAGCCAAATTATACTTGTAAACTCCTGTCATTGCAATATCGCATATAGGTCGTATAAACTTAACAGGCAATTTTTTTGCACCAATCATAAGCCCAACAATTGAACCTACTGTAGCAGCATTGCAATCTGTATCTAATCCACTCATTACAGCTAAACATATTGATTTCCCAAAATCTTTATTGCCATAAATTAACGATAAAGCAACTATACAAGCATTATTTATTGTATGCGTAGTATTATAATGACCATATTTCTCATATATTTTATTAAGACATTTTTCCCAATCAGGCTCAATTTTACTCCAATTGATCACATCCTGTATTGCTACTTTAAGTCTACTCTCTTTTGGAATTACAGAAAGTCCCGTATTAATAACATCTATAGGATTGTCAAATAGATATGCGGAAGCTAACATTGCAGATATAAACATTTCACCATAAATGCCATTTTTTATATGAGATATAGAAGCATCACGATACGCGTATTCTGCCGCTCTCCATGGATCTCCTGGATTTATATACCCCCAAAGATCAGCCCTAATCATCGCACCAATCCATTCTCTATATGGATTCCTATATATTGCAGATTTGGGTGGCATAATAAGTTGACATAAATTTGAATATGCAACTCGTTCAGCGGTACAAGTATGTAAAATAGGAAGATTATTTAACCATGCCTCAGCAACATCTTCAGAAGTAAAATTTTTCCCATATTTTTTTGCGATTTCAAGGCATAACACTGTATAATTAATATCATCATCTTCTGGACTATGTCCTTCATTATAACTATAATTTTTTAAATTATTATCAAGCCCAAATTTTTTATAAGTTTTATCATCCAAATTAAAATCTATGTATTCATTTAGCGGCCACTTTCCAATCTCTATCAAAAAAGCCTTAATGCTATTTTTACCCATAATCATACTATATGACTCTAATGGCTGTCCTAACCAATTCCCTGCTATTCTTCCTAACCATGCGCCATAGATTTTATCATATATAATCTCATCATCAATACAAATGTCCATTTTGGGCAATTCTGAAATATTGTTTTTTATCTCTTCTAATGTATTTGGTTCATTAAATGGGAAATCATCTTTTACTGGTAAATTATTCAATTCGTCAAGAAGCGCACCTGAATATTTTTCTCTATTTTCATATGCTTCATTCTCAATAGATTTTACTTTTTCATCATAATCTTTTATATCCTTTCCTTCTTCCTTGGCTTGGATTAATTCCAATTGCACTCTCTCCCAGTTTGTCAAATACCATGTCTGCATACTACACACCCCTATATTCTTTTATAAATTTGTTAACTTCATATCTATCAGGAATTGACACTTGCGCACCTTCCCTTGTTACTGCTATTGCAGATGCATATGTTGCATAAATAATCGATTCATCAATGCTTTTATTCTCACTAAGCAATGTTGCTAATGCACCTATAAAAGTATCTCCTGCAGCGGTTGTGTCAACTGCATGAACTTTAATTGAAGGATAATATTTGGTAACCTCATTATTCATTAAGAAAGAACCTTTTTCGCCAAGAGTTGTAATAACATTTTTTACACCTTTATCTAATAAGAATCTTGATTCTTCTATTAAAGATTCTTTATCAGTTCAATTATGTTAACATAAAAATCATATACATTCTTATCCAAATATTTATTTTCAATTTTTCTGCTTTCATCTAGCAATTCTTCCAAAACATCAATATTTTCTTTACCTTTTAATACGTTTATAGCTATTTTCCCTATTTTACCATCTATTTTTATCCTGTTATACCACCGTCTAATATCTTGCAAAAATCTCTTATTGTCAACAAATTTCTCTAAATTATCCGGCAATTCATAAATTGATTCGAATATCTTATCAAGTTCTTCCAAAATGATATTATCTTTTGTTAGTTGATACTCTTTTATCAACCTACTTACGCAAGTCTCTAAAGACCACATTGGAGGATTTTCAGCATTCTCACATAAAAATTTGACATATTCCCAGCCCTCTCCGCCTATCTCTTTATAAGCTTTTTCTAAAGCTATATACTGGTTATATGCTTCGGGATTCCACATATAATATGAATAAGTAATAAGTGATATCTTAGACGCTTCAGCTTGGTTCATTGGATTTGATAATATATACCTACAATTATGTTTATATAATTCACGGCTTCTATTTATTACTGCACCTAAATATAAGTTATTTTTAGAATAATCATTTACAGGATAATTATCCCATAATACAAGCTCATGCTTATATATGTTAAATATATTATCAGCATCAGAATTAGTAATTGTTGGCGCAGTTACACCTATTCCTGTCCAAAAAACTAATATATTTTTATCAAGTTTTTCCCTGAGACTTCTTCTGTAATCAGAATCTTCTTCCTGATGATACTCTGTCGGGCACATTATAAATTCAATATCATTGTATTTGTCTTTTAGATAGGAAAAAACTTTATTGCACAAAAATGCATGTGCATTTCCTGGTGTCAAAAATTCTTTAATGTCATCTTCATATTTTAACTCATAGTCTATATCATCCAATAACAAAGCAAATTTTCTCACACCTTTATTTACAATAATATCGTATTTTTCACATAAAAGCTTAAAATCATGGTCATCTGTATACTTTATAGAGTTTCCAGGACTAACAGAAAACACAAAATCAACGTTTTTTTCATTACACTTATTTATGAGAACATCCAACTTATTAAGTAAATCTGGTGGATATGGCTCTCTCCATTTTTCTCTGTGATATGGATCATCTTTTGGCGCATAAAAATATGTATTCATTTTATGTCTTCTCAAAAATGATATCATATCAATCCTATCCTCAAAGCTCCATGGTTTACCATAAAATCCTTCTATTATTCCTCTCATTTTGAATGAAGGCCAATCGATTATTTCCACCTCAGGTACGATGACATAGTCGCCTTTCTTCTTGAATAGATTAAAGACAGTATCAATAGCATACTGATATCCCCTATAGTCACCAAATTCAACAAAGATATCATCATTTATTTTTATTCTATATCCTTCACTTGGTATTTTCTCATTTTTATATGTATTTAGTTTTAAATCGCCATCCATTCTAACTATTTTTATAAATTCAGGTAAATCAAAATTATCAATTTTTTCTTCAACTGTAATATTTACCAATTTTTTATATATCTTCTCATCACCTGTAAAAAATATTTCTTTAGGTTCTGGTACAATATCAATCATTTTTATCCTCCAATCTTTATCCCTACTTCAAACATCCTATTCCAAGGCATATAAACATCAAAATTGTAATGGAAATCATTTAAATTTTTTTCACTAAATTCATAAAGTTTCTTTTTAATAATTTCAGATATTAATTTTCCTTTATCCTTTAGAGTAAAATAATTGAGGCCATAAGTGCCTAATAAGTCTGTTACAGAAGATCTTACAAAATGTTGATATCCCCAATCTTCTAGATATCTAAGATATAAAAATTTTTCTGAAGCAATCAATTGGTCTTGTGAAAATATATTTTTGCTAAAATAATAGGATGAAATCATACTATGTGAAGTAACTGTACCTAAGGTATTCGAAGATGTATTCCATCCGCCGTAAGAAAGAAGTTTTTTTAATAAATTATACTTCTTAATTAATTGCATTAATTGATTATCCGAGCCATTTGGCATTGCAACATCCGCCACAGAGCATAGTTTACCTTTACTGATATAATAATTGAGGGCTTCTACAAATTCATTTAAATTTCTTTCTGGATCAATAATGTCAATTTTGCTTAATATGGAATTCCAGCTTTCAGATAATTTTAATGTAAGTTCCGATGGTGGATTAACCATCAAAATAAAATCAGCATCAGAGCTACTATCTATTATTACCCCTCCAGCCGAAATAATATGATATTTAACTGTCTCATTAAGACTTCTATCTTCATATCTCGGTATTAATGTAGAACCTATTTCAGATGAATATCTTATAAAAACTGTTGGTTTTCTATTCTTCAGTTCATTAAAAACTCTCGCGATTAGTGTGCACCCTACTTCATCTGCGCCCGGATATGAATATA
>JASBVU010000180.1 GCA_029960905.1 Thermoanaerobacterium sp. | reverse complement strand
ATAGCATCTCTGATTTTTTCTAATACAACTTTTGTCGGACATCCACCTGATCTACTGCACTCAAACGGTATATCCTCTACAACACAATCTGAAGGAGCAAGTGACCCTTCCAAAGTTCTAATGACATCGCCAACCGTAATCTTATCAGGTGGAGCAGACAACATATATCCACCCTGTGCTCCACGTATGCTTTTTACCAAATCAGCTTTTCTCAAAACTGCTATTAATTGTTCTAAATAATGTTCAGATAAACCTTCGTTTTCAGCTATAACCTTTAACGATATTGGTCCCTCACCATAATACAAAGCAAGTTCAAACATAGCCTGAACTCCGTATCTTCCCTTTGTCGATAATTTCATATAGACCCTCCTTAATACCGACTATTCTGCTCGGATTTCTACTAAATAAAATAACATTATAAATTTGTTTTGTCAATAATTTATAAGATTATAAAACTAAATGTTATTATTTCCTTATGAAAAATAATTATCCTTAACTATTACTGCTATCTTTTATAAACCTAAGCCATTCAGATATTTTCTTTTCGTATCCCATTGTAGATGGATAGTAATATTTTTCATTTATCAATTCATCTGGAAGGTATTGTTGCTTTACATAGTGATTTTTGAAATCATGTGCGTATTTATATCCAATTCCACGATTTAAATTTTCAGCACCTTTGTAATGAGAATCTTGAAGGTGCTTCGGAACTGCACCAGTTTTTTGGTTCTTGATGTCTTCAAGTGCTTTATCAATGCCAACTACAGATGAATTGCTTTTAGGTGCACACGCAACGTAAATTGCTGCCTGTGCAAGTATTATTCTTCCTTCAGGCATGCCAATTTGTTTTACTGCCTGCATGGCGGAAACAGCTATATTAAGTGCATTTGGATCAGCATTTCCCACATCCTCTGATGCGCAAATAACTATTCTCCTTGCAATAAACATCGGATCTTCTCCAGCATAAATCATCTTTGCAAGCCAATATAAAGCGGCGTCAGGATCTGAACCTCTCATGCTTTTGATAAAAGCAGAAATAGTATCGTAATGATTGTCGCCATCTTTGTCATACTTTAAAGCCTTTCTTTGAATGCATTCCTGAGCTACTTCAATGTCTATGTTAATTACACCATTTATATCTTTCTCTGTAGTTAAAAATGCTAACTCTATTGCATTAAGTGCAGTCCTTGCATCACCATCAGAATATGTAATTATGTGATTTAATGCATCATTCGTAATTTTAATTTTTTCCTTTCCAAGTCCACGCTTTTCATCATTTAAAGCTCTCAAAACTATTTCTCTTATATCCTCATTACTAAGAGGATATAGTTCAAATATCATTGACCTGGATACTAAAGGTCGAATAACCTCAAAATAAGGATTTTCAGTTGTGGCACCAATCAAAATTATCGTCCCATCTTCAACATACGGAAGCAGTGCATCTTGCTGTGATTTATTAAAGCGATGAATCTCATCTATGAACAAAATTGTCCTTTTACCATACATAGACAATCTATCTTTTGACTCATTCACTATTTTCTTTATATCTGCCACACCTGATGTTACAGCATTTAGCTTTTCAAAGCTTGATTTCGTAGTATTAGCTATTATGTTAGCAAGCGTCGTTTTACCTGTGCCAGGTGGGCCATAAAATATAAGCGATCTGACTTTGTCAGCTTTTATAGCTCTATATAGAAGCTTATCATGCCCTAATATATGCTTTTGGCCCACAAACTCTTCAAGAGTAGTTGGCCTCATCCGATCTGCCAAAGGCGCGTTGCTTTTTCTATAATTATTTTGCGTAAATTGAAACATATCCATGATTTTCACCTTTTAAAAACCTTATTCATATATCAGCACTATTATACTATATATATGTATGTATATAAAAGTGATTGCAAATAAAAAATGCCACCTTTAATGATGACATTTATCCGCCAAGTGTTATGTCTTGCTTCGAATACCATTCAAGAGCATCGTAAAGATGTTGTGGTTTAAAATCAGGCCAATAATCATCAACTACATAAAAATCAGAATATATTGACTGGACAGGTAAAAAGCCGCTTAACCTTCTTCTCCCACCCCACCTTATAATTAAATCTATTCGCGATATTTCTTTTGATGAAATTAGATCTAATATATCACTTTTTTCACCAGTGCTTAAAGCTTTCAAGGCATTATTCAAATCCCATTGCCAACCATAATTGACGAGAAAATTAACTTTCATTTTGCCATTGCCAATTCTTTTTCGTTTACAATATGGCAATAGTTCTTGCGGAAACATTGGAGAACTATAATTGCCAATGACTAAAAGATCCGCATCCTCTTTTTCAAGCATTCTAACAGCATCAATACATGCTTTTTTAAATGCTTCCGTCTGGACAGATGGTCGCTTTGTATTATCTTGCGTAAATCCATAGAAAGTCAATTCTTTGACGCCAATTTCTCTGCACATCTTATACAATGTAATCCCCGGCTCTAAACCGTATGAGTATCCAGCTTCTTTAGGTAAATTTTTATTTAGAGCCCATCGCCTATTTCCATCAGGAATAATACCAATGTGATTAGGAATTCGATACATTTTGTCCTCCTTTATTTGCTTTGATATATACAGTTTTTCCAATTTATTAGCTATTATACTCTAAGGCATAAATGTTTTTAACAAACAAAAAACTGTTATGCGTAAAAGCGATAACAGTTTTTTAAGTGTTATATGTTTCTATTAATAAAATCCTCGAAATCAGATTTCGGCCTTGCTCCTACAATTTTATCGACCATTTTTCCACCTTTAAAAAGTGCTATTGTGGGGATGCTCATAATCCTAAATTGCATAGCAAGCTCATTTTCTTCATCTACATTGATTTTGCCAACTTTCACTTTTCCTTCATAATCTTCAGCCAACTCTTCTATTATAGGTGAAACCATTCTGCAAGGTCCACACCACTCTGCCCAGAAATCTACCAAAACAGGTATATTTGAATTAACTACCTCTTCCTGAAAATTATCCTTTGTTATTGTAACTTCAGCCATTTTTCTACCTCCTAATTATATTTTAAAAATTCTTTAATTATTAGCTTTTTCTTTTAGATTTATTTTATCCAACAAATAAATCTATAAATAAAAAAGCTAAAAATCTTTAAGTCATTTCATAAATTTCATAAATGTCTCAACAAGCTCGTCAATCATATCATCTTGCTTTTCGGTGTTTATAGCATCTTTCACGCATCCAAGTGTATGACTTTTAAGCAATATTTTACCTACACTATTTATTGCAGATCTTACAGCAGCAACTTGAATCAAGACATCTACACAATATATGTCTTTTTCTATCATTTTCTGTATTCCCTTTATTTGTCCTTCGATTTTTTTTAGCCTTCTAAGCAAATCGTCTTTTTCTTCTTTGTACGAATTCATAATTACCTCCCATACCCCTATTAGGTACAAATTTAGTATAATTCTTCCGCGAAAATTTGTCAACATATTTTTCACTTGTACCCAAGTATATCCTTTATGACTTCACCTGCTAATATAAAACCTGCTACAGGTGGTACAAAAGATACGCTACCTGGTATCTGTCTCCTTTTGACACAAGTTCTTTCTTTATTTGTGCATATACATTGTTCTTTACATGTTTCCACATCTAAAAGAGGTTTTATAGGCTTTTCTTTAGAATAAACGACTTTTAACGATTTTATACCGCGCTTTCTAAGCTCATATCTCATGACTTTTGCAAGAGGACATATACTTGTTTCGTATATATCGGCAACCTCAAATTTAGTTGGATCAATCTTATTAGCCGCACCCATACAACTTATTATTGGAATTCCCATATCATTGCATTTTACAACAAGATCTATTTTCGACGATACTGTGTCAATAGCATCTACTACATAATCATAATCAGTAGACAACAAAGCACTGCTATTCTCACTGCTATAAAAAGTTTGATGTGATGTAACTTCAAGATTAGGATTTATCTCTAAAAGTCTTTCTTTCATAACTTCAACTTTTGGTTTGCCAACTGTCTTTCTTGTAGCATGTATTTGTCTATTTATGTTAGTTAAACAGACTGTGTCATCATCTACTATTACTAATTTTCCAATACCACTTCTTGCCAATGCTTCGGCTGTGTATGAGCCTACACCACCCATTCCAAAAATGGCAACAGTGGATTTTTTTAATTTATCTAAATTCTCTTTCCCTATTAACAATTCAGTTCTCGAAAAAGCGTGTAGCAACGTTAATTCCTCCACAACCCAGTGCCGTTAAGTCGGTGGTTTTGAACCTGCTCTCGCAGGTGGGTGCCCTCCTGATAACTTCATATGTCCATTCAAAGATGGCTTATATTCCATTACCAGAGCCCAGGCTCCCTTTTTTATATGTGTTGGCTCAAAACATTACCGCATTTCACGCACACCATAGGGTTTCTAAAAATATATTATCACATTTTTAAGCATTTTTCAAGGTTAAACGTTTATAGGTCAACCTTTATGTGTAGTTCATCCAACTGTTCTTTCGAAACTTCAGATGGTGCATCCGACATAAGATCGCATGCATTCTGGGTCTTTGGAAATGCGATAACATCCCTTATGTTATCTGTACCCGTAAGTATCATTGTCAATCTGTCAAGCCCATATGCTATGCCACCATGCGGCGGTGCTCCATACTTAAAAGCATTCAGCAAAAATCCAAATCGCGCCTCGGCATCCTCATCGGTAAAAC
>JASBVU010000179.1 GCA_029960905.1 Thermoanaerobacterium sp. | reverse complement strand
TTTTTCACCTGTAAATATCTGTTTTGTATATAACGGGATGCATTCTATAGCTGCCGGTGTTGGATTTAAAAAAGGACATATTAAAGCCAACGAATATGACGTTAGTAAACTTTACGACCATGTATATACAGATGGAGTATGGTGGTATAACAGACATAGTAACCAAAGATTAGACGATTTGCTTGATTTTCGTATTGGAATTATTTATGAGATATCAAAGATGAAATATCAAATCGAGAAAGAGTAAGTACAGATTTTTATATTGATATATGGATATTTGTAGTATTATATGGACATGATAATCGGATGTAATAGGGTGTAGTTGCTACTTTCACTCCAAGAAAAAATAATCATCCTGCCCGTCACACAGAGTGATTAGATAAATTTATCGCTGTGTGGCAACCGCATTTTGCGGTGCCGATTACTTTTACTTATATTATAACACGATGAATATAAGAGTAAACAATGGTAATCAATCATTTTTTTATTTAAGCTAAAGAAGGAATTTGGAGAATTATGTAGAATATATTTATATAAAGTTGTTACATTAGGTAATAATTTGTCGTCTACCTTAAATAGTGCAAAAAGTGCAGGATATCGACGACATTTTAGGGATTTATCTTTTAAGCTTTTATTAGGAGAGACGGAGAGTTTCCGGAATTATTAAGTGTGATGGCTTGACATTGACCTATTTTTTAACGAAAAGCGAGTGGCTTTATATAAGGAAGTGAATGAGGGTTTTTAGCCTACCTATGAGGGATTGAAACTACCATCTGGTTTAGTATATTTTTGCTCTATAGTTCGTTTTTAGCCTACCTATGAGGGATTGAAACAATGTACAACTCAAGCACAGTAAATACATTTTGCAATGTTTTTAGCCTACCTATGAGGGATTGAAACCTTAGTCCATTGTAATAATCTTCAGCTATAATTCGTTGCGTTTTTAGCCTACCTATGAGGGATTGAAACTTTTCTTGTACGCATAAATTTATAGCCTGTTCTTCGTTTTTAGCCTACCTATGAGGGATTGAAACGTAACTAACCTTGAATTGAATCTAATAAATAATAAAGTTTTTAGCCTACCTATGAGGAATTGAAACTTCGGATTCTGACAACCGAACACGAATTGCTTTTTCGTTTTTAGCCTACCTATGAGGAATTGAAACAAACAGCAATTTCTGAACCACTTCCGGCCGGCTCTAAGTTTTTAGCCTACCTATGAGGAATTGAAACAGGACAACTCTCAAAAGTGCTGCCTGAACTGCTGGGTTTTTAGCCTACCTATGAGGGATTGAAACCGGCTTATATAAAGGACTTCTTCACGTGACATATAACGTTTTTAGCCTACCTATGAGGGATTGAAACTTTACGGCAGAGGGATATGATGCCGTTCAAGTGTATGTTCTTAGCCTACATGATAAAAGTTAATGAAAATATGTTTTGAAAAGAAGGAAATTGGAATAATATGTCGAATTACTTATCAAAATGTAAATTAATGAATAATGGAGGTAGTTCTAAATGAATGTCTTTATAGCGTTGGTAGGTTCGAATCCTTTGCCGATTTATGCAGTACTAAATTACTTATTAAAAGATAACAGGGAAGATAAAAAGGAATTGCCATATCCGGATGTAGCATTATGTGTTCATTCTAAAGATACATATAAATATTTTGAAAATATTAAAAAATTAATCGGTAATAAATTAAAATTTATACAAGTTGATTTGGGGTTATATGAACGTGATCCAAAAACAATAAAGGAAATGATAAACGAAAAATTGTCTTTATTAAACGAAGAAAATTCTAAAGAAGATTCTATTGAATCTATTCACCTGAATTATACAGGTGGTACTAAGGTTATGTCTGTAATTAGTTATAATGAAGTAAAAAATTATTGCGAAAATAATAACATCAAATGCATCTTTTCCGATTTAGATCCAAAAACAAATAAAATCAATGTGATAGCAAATGATGATACAGAGGTAAAAAAATATCCATTTGATGGAGACTTAAGAGATTATATTAAGGTTAAGGCTTCTACTCTTTTTAAGTTACATAATATGGAAGCAAATGAACGTGAATTAGGCGATGGATTATATTCACCCGAGATAGACGTAGATAAATTTTCAAAAAAAGCTTTAGATTTATTAAGAAAAAATGATAAAGATTTTAAAAAAGCTTATGAACTATTAAGTAATGAAATTGATAATTGTAAATCAAATTATAGTTATGATGCAAATAAAATAAAAAATAATAATGGATGTAATGAATCTTTTAATAAATTAAAAGAAATATTCGGAGATATTATTCCATATAAAGATCTTAATAGCGTTAATAATACTAAGTTAGGAAATTTATGTGAATTTTTAACTGGTAAATGGCTTGAGGACTATATTTTATATCATTTAAGAAACATTAAAAATGATGTAAAAGTAGATAACTTATATAAATCAGTTAAGGTTAAATATAATAATAGACAATGTGAAATAGATGTTATAGCTATAAAAGGATATTGCACATACTTATTTTCGTGTACAATATCACAGGGAATAAAAACAATTAAACAAAAAGCATTTGAGGCAATTTACAGAGCAAATCAATTAGCTGGTGAACATGCAAAAGTAATTGTAGTAAGTTTAATATCTAACAACAAATTTACTAAAAATAACAATTTAGAAGAACTTAAAAAAGATCTTTCATCATTTGATGCTATAAATAATAAAAATATAGAATATTTATCGATAGATAATTTAATCGATACTGAAAAGCTTGAGAATAAATTAAAAAGTGTTTTTGAAGATGGGGTGATAGAATGATATTTTGTTTGTATGATTCGACTGGGATACAAAACTATATATTTAATTCAAATAAATTAAAAGAAATTGTTGGTGGTTCTGAATTAGTAAGAAAAATGTTCAAGGAATTTTTGATTGCTGCAATAAAAAATTGCAACTTTAAATATTCAGATGATGATAAAGATAATATGATGGATATTGATGTGAAAATTATTTATATAGGTGGTGGAAATGCTGCTTTACTATATAAAGATAAAAATATAATGAAAAAGGTTAATGAGGAATTTTCAACTATTTTATTAAAAAATGCTACTTCAATTGGATATGTTACGGCTTATTGTGAAGTTGATATAGACAAGGATAACTTTAAAGAAAAAAGGAATGAATTGTTAAATAAATTAGAACAAAAGAAAAATATGAATTTCAGAGGGACAAGGCTTCTTGGATTACCTATAACAAAACCTTCTGTAAATAATGAGTATCCAGCCATATGTTCTTATACAGAAGATAATAAAGAAATATACATATCAACTGAAATTAAATGTAGGAGAGATATATTAAAAGATACTAATCAATTTAATAATTTTAATTATAATGGAGAGAAATATGAGTTTCCAATGGAATTAGATGAGCTTGGGCAATCAGAAGGTGAAAATTACATAGGAGTTGTACATATTGATGGGAATAATATGGGCCATGAAATAGACAAATTTTTATCAGAATTTGATGATTTTACTGAAGGCATGAAAGCTATGCGGGAATTATCAAGTGAAATTGACAGAGTATATAAATTGTTTTTTGAAGATATGGTAAAAAATTTAATAAACAATATTAAAACTGAAAAACTAAAATTTTTGTTGAAAAATAATACATTACCCATTAGACCAGTAATTAAGGAAGGCGATGATATTACTTTTATATGTAATGGTAAATTGGCTTTAGGATTAGCAGTTAATATATTGAAATCTATCAATAAAAAAAACAGTGTAAAAATAAGAAATTATGAAATTCCTATTTCTGCTTGTGCAGGTGTAGCTATAGTAAAAAGTCATTTTCCAATTGATAGGGCATACAAAATAGCAGAGAATTGCTGTAGTGCAGCCAAAAGAAAGGGAAAATTTCTTAAAGGAGAAAACGGAACGGTTGGTAATTGGCTTGACTTTCATATAGTAAATAGTGGAATGACTAATGAATTAGATGAAATGAGGGCAAAAAATTATAATTTAGGCAGTCTAAAGGATCCATCATTGCCATCATTGAGCGGAGATAATAATAAATTGCCTCAATATAATTTACTTTATAGACCGTGGTGCATTATGGGTGAAGGAAAATATTCATGGGAAAATTTTGAAAAAATATTTAAAAGTTTTAAAAACTGGCCAAAATCAAAATTAATGAATCTAAGAGACGCTTTTTTAGAAGGTCGCGAAGAGGTAGTTGATTTTATGATTGAAGCGAGAAGTAAAAAACCTGATGTATGTAAAATTGATGATGATTTGTTCGACACATATGATATGACACCATATTATGATGTGGTTGAAGCGTTTGATTATTACGTTGAAATTTGAGAGGGAAGGGTTAAAAATGCATATAAAAGTTGAATTAAAGTCGGATTTGTGTATTTCTTCTGGCGAGGGGTTATCAGGGATAATAGATGTCGACGTAATTTATGATGACAATGGCATACCCTATTTGCCTGCTAAAAGATTTAAAGGTATTTTAAGGGAGGCCGCTGAAGATATTTCAGATATTTATCCTGAAAAATATTCGCAGAAAATTATTAATGACTTATTTGGTGATCCCGAAACCAATTCTATTGGTGAGCTGTATATTGATAATGGTTATATAGAAAATTATCATACTATTGCTAATTTTATAAAAATGTGTAATAGAAACAAAAGCTATAAAAATTTGTTTCCCAAACAATATATAAAATCATATTTTA
>JASBVU010000178.1 GCA_029960905.1 Thermoanaerobacterium sp. | reverse complement strand
TCAGAAAAAGGTCTTCCTTTCTTTTATTCATTTACACAAAATATTTTATACTCTCTTTGGATATAAAAAAAGGACACAACTAAAACTAAAAGTGAAGCAAATACTAGTATATAGTTTTTTCTTTTAATCAGGATAAACACCCTCTTTTATTTTATTGAAAAATCAAATAATATAAAAAAGAATGGCTCAAAAAATTAACTTGAGCCATCGGGAAACCTATACTAACCATAAAATTATTTCAGCTAAAGATTCAGCAGCTTTACCAGGAACCCCGGCAGCTTTTAGAGCTTTAACTAAAGCACCTTTTGTAGCGCTATTCAGTCTTTCTGTTGCATAAGCAATTTGTCTAGCATAGTGATCAACTAATTTTGCTTTTGATGGAGAAAGTGGTTTAATTGCATATTTTAAAGATTTGCCGCCTACTCTACAAATCCAACCAAATGCTTTAATAGCTTTCAAGGAAGCACCAACAACACCAGAAGCATGTACGGCATCTTCTTGATCTTTTCCAATATAGCTTTTAAATTCTTTTGTAGTAGAAGCATATTGTATAAAGTCTCTAGTATCTTCAACACTAGTTGGTTGCCCTTCAGCGTTTATGTAGTCTAAAAGTGACTTAGGCGTTGTTGTATTTTGGTTGCTGTCCACAACAGGAGTATTATCATATTCTTCCGCGAATGTCGCTGTTACGGGTGCTAGACCTGTTATTAAAATTGATAAAGAGGTTGTTAAAACAATTCCTTTAAAAAAACGATTACTTTCCATATAATATCCTTCCTTTCAAAAATATGGTATTATAACATTTAAAATGTTACCATATAAAAAAAGAAAGAAAAAGGAGAATTTTGAAAAAATGACAAAAAATAGCCGGGAACAATATACTGTATCGGATCATGTTTTTGCTATAACTACTGTAACCTTAATGTGCTTAGTCATTATCTCAATCCCATTTCTATGTTTCTATTTTGTATTGTATTGTATCTCTTTAACCCCAGATGTAGATATAAATGCATCGGGTACTTTTTCTTCTTTGAAGATTATTTTTAAGTTTTTTGTTACTACAATTGTTATTACAGGTATTGTAGATGTTATTTTTTCTCAGCTAATTAAAACAAAAAGTGGAGTTATTAATACTCTGTCCGAAGTAGCCTTAATGTTTTTAGTTTTTTATTTATTTGTCATGATATATTGTCGTGTAAATGATGATATCATCATAAAACATAATGGTAACATGTACGTTGCTTTATTCTTACTAGTTTTGTATTTAACGTTGCATTTAATTTACATAGCATCTAAAAAGCTGTATACAATTATGATTAATCGTATACAAAATAAACACAACAATAAAAATGTTTGATAAAAAATCTATAGTCTAAAAAACAAATGTAATAATTCGGATAAATATATACCATTTTTCTTCCGTTTTTATTAATGAATCATAGAGAGGGCACTAACACTCTATTAAAGACAGTGTGTTAGTGCTTAACTGTCTTGCTCGCTTTTTCGCATTAATGGATCTACGTCAATTTTTTGGACACAAAAAAGTTAGTTTTTGATCATATGCTTGCCCAGTAATAAAGCGGGTTGGGCGATGAAGCTTGACATGGAGCCTCTGCGGGCATGATTCTCCTGCCGAGAAGCCAGATGACACGACATCGGCATCGCCCGACAAGGCTATCATGCCCGCCTCTCCATGTAAAGCGGGTGTACAATCGTCATAATGTGACTACACTGCGTGCCGAATGTCGTCCTCTATCTCTTGCGGCGTTTTATATCCTAAGCTGCCATGAATTCTTCTACGATTGTATCAGCCTTCAATGTATTGAAATAAAGCGATTTTTGCTGAATGATAATCTACGTATTTGACTTGATAAATTTCTTCTTTCTTCAAAATGGCATGAAACGATTCCATGCAGGCATTATCATATGGGCAACCTTTCTGACTGAATGACTGTTTCATGCCTTTTGATTGAACGGATTTGGTAAATTCTTCGCTCGTATATTGAGATCCTAGATCTGTATGGATGATCAGTCCTTCTGCTGGTTTTTGTGTTTCATACGCATTATCTAACGCTTTCATCACTAAGTCTGTGGTCATTTTCCGTGAAAAAGAATATCCGACAACCTTTTTAGAATGTAAATCCAACACAGAAGCTAAGTAACACCAACCGTCTCGAAGAGTATGGATGTAAGTAATATCCGCGACCCATTTCTCGTTAATGGTAGTTGTAGAGAAGTCACGATTCAATAAATTATCCCGTTCTTCTATCGGATGCTTACTAGAATATGGACGATATTTTTTCTGTATGATGGATCGAATTTCGGATTTTTTCATTAGGCGCTGCACTCCTTTAAGACTTACAGTGTAGCCTTCTTTTTGAAGGATCATATGAATCTTTGGAGCACCATAGCGTTTTTTACTTTCTGTATGAAGGCCAATAATTCTTTCGGTTAATTCTTTATTTTCACGTTTACGGTTAGATTCAACAACTTGCAGGGACTGATAATACGTACTTCTAGGTATCTCTAATACATCACATAGGGTCTGTATGGGATATTGATCCTTCTGCATGTCAATGAGGGTGGATAGTTCGCTGGTGCCTACTTTCTTGCGAATATGGCCATAGCTTTTTTTAAGATTTCGTTTTCCTCTTGAAGACGGCGCATTTGTTTTTGTAACTTGGCAAAATCATCAGATGTTACAGATGTTCCGTCTTCCAAATCCATTGGAGAATATCTCTTAATCCATTTATAAATAGTTACTTCAGATATGCCATATTCGCTGCTTAAAACTTTGACTTTTTTGCCTGAACTATAAAGATCTACCACCATTTTTTTGAAGTCTTCAGTAAATTTTGAACTTGTATTTTGGTTACCCATGAAGGACACATCCTTTCGTTTTTATTTTAGTCAAAAATGTAAAAACTTAACTAAGATGTGTCCATGAAATTATACTAGCACCATTAATATTGTCATGCGAGCAGAGATTAAAGTTGATTATCTAATTTACGCTTCTTTCACATATACGACCCATCCAAATTCTTTTTTGATTTTAGCTGCCGTTTGGTCTGCGTCTTCTTTCCCAACATAGGTTCCGGTCATCAATCGCAAACCACTTTTGTCAACCTCATAAACTGCAATTTTTTCTTTAGCTTTCAACTTTAATGCCGCATTGTGAAGATCAGTTTTATTTTTAAATGTACAAGTCATCAGACGGAATTTACCCAAAACTACACTTGGATTTGTGGTTAATTTACTGTTGCTTAGATTTGTCTTGGCCGGCTTTGTATTGCTTTGTAGTTTCGACAGCAATGTGGTTGCTGACGTTTGGTAACCACTCTCAATAGCAATGTCAATCAACAACAGATCATCATCGCTCGGCATTTCATCAATCCAGTGGAAAAGATTCATATTGTAAACCATGTCACCAAGCCCGATGACCTCGCCTTTGTACATCCATCGCCAATAGTCGTAGTCGTTTTTTTGTACTTCTCAATTTTTCGAATAAGCTGATCTGATAAAAAGACTTTTTCGTCATGGAGATAAGTTGAATGATGAATAAAATAGTCGGGGTCACCTTGTTAACTGTCTACCCACTCATTCACCTACTCATATGGGTTTCTAGGTGGGTTATAGGAGTAATAGATCTTAACATCTTTATCTCCCAAATCTTGACGAATAAAAGTATCTGAAACAATGTCGATATCTTCTACCCCTGAAAATTCAGCAAGTTCTTCAAACCAAAGGGCCATAACATAGCCTTTAGCAATCTTCGCTGATTTAATTTTCATCGGGGCATCTACACCGTGAATTATGTTTTTCCAGGGCCCGCGTTTCACACTCGAGTTTGTGGTATAGATGCAATATATGTAGATGCACATGATAGTCAAAAAAACAGGGCGAACAATTTTTTCATGAGCTGTGTCAAGTTCTTAGGAATGTTGGTAATCAATCTATTATTCCCTTCTCATTTCGAGAGTAGCAGTAAATAGATGTGAGAACATTTACAAAATTTTCTGATATTCCTTTTGAAATGGTGAAGGACTGGGATTTGTGTAATGACGATATCTTCCCAAAAGCTTCAGATACATTATGTGTTACAGAGGTTTCATGTACGACACACCCACGCAACTCTAATGCTACTTCAAGGGATTCCAGTAAAAGTCGTTTCAGAACGTCTTGGGCATGCCAGTATAGAAATAACACTTAAAAAATCGCTTTAGCATACTAAAGGTTTGCAATTTGTTTGCAATTCCTTTTATCCCAATAAAATAATGCGGTTCCTCTTAACAGAGAAACCGCATTATATCAACGTTTGTTTGCTATGCTGGTGACAGGACTCGAACCTGCGACCCCTTCATTACGAGTGAAGTGCACTACCAGCTGTGCTACACCAGCATGATATTGAATTTACCGCTTTTCGCAACGGCCAATATATAATTTACCTCTATTTACTCCAAAATTCAAGTAGAAATTGCAGATTTCCAAGATTTTTTTGCTTTGGCACGCATTCACCTCTGGAAGGCGATATTTCTTTTGCTATCGAAGCAGCGTTATCTCCCTCTAATCCGTAAAAACGACTTCGTGTATCCCCTGCGATTTCCGGACAAGAAAAACTCAGCCTAAATTAATTTCATAATTGTATTTTTAATCAAATGTTCTTATAATTATGTAAAATTAAATTTGATAAGGAGCATTCCTGTTAGAAGTTTTTTCGGGGACTTGAATAAAAAAAGCCCTC
>JASBVU010000177.1 GCA_029960905.1 Thermoanaerobacterium sp. | reverse complement strand
AGAGGCATTGCAGCAACAATAGAAGAATGGCTTAATGCCGCTGAATACATTTTAAGCGAAGGCAACAAGAATGTGATACTCTGTGAAAGAGGAATAAGGACATTTGAACAGTATACCAGAAATACTTTGGATTTAAGTGCGGTGCCTGTTATAAAAAAGCTAAGTCACTTGCCTATAATAGTTGATCCAAGTCACGGGACAGGGAAATCTTTTTTGGTAAGTCCAATGGCGAAAGCCGCAATAGCTGCTGGGGCAGATGGTCTTATAATTGAAGTCCATCCTGATCCTAAAAATGCTTTATCAGATGGTGCACAATCATTGACACCGGATGAATTTAGAGTTTTGACAGAAGAAATATCTGATATAGCAACTGCTGTAGGACGTGATTTTAAATGATCAAAAAAGTAGCAATCATAGGATTGGGACTTATCGGTGGCTCTTTGGCAAAAGCTATAAAAAAATATACGAAGTTTAAGATAATAGGTGTTGACGTGAAAGATGATTATATCGACGAAGCATTGCGTGAAGGAATAATTGATGAAGGCTTTAAAAAAATTGATAAACCAATAGACGCAGACGTGGTATTTGTCTGTACTCCAGTAGGTATTGTGATAAATTGCATAGAAGAAATAATTCCGTATTTAAAAGATGGCTGCGTAATAACTGATGTTGGAAGTACAAAAAAGACAATAATGGATGCTGTAAAGAATGTCTTGACGAAAGATAAATTTTTTATAGGCGGTCATCCTATGGCAGGTTCTGAAAAGTGTGGATTTTCTTCAAGCAGTTCTGAACTTTTTTTGGGAAGCAATTATTTTATCGTTCCTGATGAAAATACGCCCAACAGTGTCGTAGAGATTTTCATCGATAAAATTGTTAAAAAAATTGGCGCTAAGCCAATACTCATAGACAGCTATTCACATGATAGGATAGTAGGCATTGTAAGCCATGTACCACATATTTTATCAGCAGTCTTGACTAATTTTGCATATAAGGAAGATGCAGATGCCATAAAATTTGCTGCTGGCGGTTTTAAAGATTCAACCAGAATATCAATGTCTCAGACTGAGATGTGGAAGGATATTATTTTGAATAATAAGGATGTGATAAAAAAGCTAATTATAGATTATGAAAATCTGTTAAATGAATTTTTATACAGCCTTGATTGCGACGATATTAAGTCGTTATGTGAATTTTTTGATTCAGCCAGAGAAATCAGAAAAAGCATAGCTTCTTGACTTTAGAAAGGAATGGATGTTTTCATGGATGTAGAAATTTCTAAAAAAGGTCATCTGAAAGGTGTCGTGACTGTTCCCGGAGATAAATCTATATCGCATAGAGCCATAATGTTTGGCTCTATTGCTGTTGGCGATACAGTTGTGAAAGGTTTCCTAAAAAGTGAAGATTGCTTTTCGACGATAAATTGTATGAGAAAATTAGGTGTTAACATAGAAGTAGACAAAGACGATGTCTATGTTAAAGGAAATGGCATGTACCTTAATGAAAGCCTTGATATTTTAGATGCTGGCAATTCTGGTACAACGATGCGCCTTCTGTCAGGTATTTTAGCTGGTCAGAAATTTACATCCACTATAACTGGTGATGAGTCTTTAAAAAAAAGACCTATGAAACGCATAATAAAGCCGTTAGCAATGATGGGAGCAGAGATATCTGCTGTTGACAACAATTATGCGCCGCTTGTAATAAAAGGTAATGTCCTTAAAGGAATTCATTATAAGACAGAAGTTGCCAGTGCTCAAGTAAAGTCTTGCATAATGCTGGCGAGCTTATATGCACAAGATATTACGGTGATTGAGGAACCATATTTGTCCAGGAATCACAGCGAACTTATGCTTAATTACTTTGGTGGAAATTTTGAATCTTATGACAATAAGGTGGTGTGCCATCCTGTAGAAAAATTGCATGGGTGCGAAGTCTTGGTTCCTGGTGACATATCTTCTGCTGCATATTTTATGGTAGCAGCCATTATATTGCCTAATTCAGAAATTTTAATAAAAAACGTAAATATAAACAATACGCGAACGGGGATAATAGATGTGTTGAATAAAATGGGTGGAAATATTGAAATAATAGAGAAAAAAGTTGTAAACAATGAACCTGTTGCAGATGTAGTCGTAAAATCTTCGAATCTAAAAGGAATTGAAATCGGCGGTGAGATTATACCAAGGTTGATTGATGAAATACCAGTTATTGCCGTAGCAGCAGCTTATGCCGATGGTACTACAGTTATTAAAGACGCTGAAGAACTAAAAGTAAAAGAAAGCAATCGCATAGACACTATGGTAAGCCAATTGAGAAAAATGGGTGCTGATGTAGAAGCCACAAATGACGGTATGATAATCCATGGTAAAGAAACACTGCATGGTGCTACGGTTGATAGCTACAATGATCATAGAGTTGCTATGTCATTAAGCATTGCTGCTTTGAAAGCAGATGGAATCACAAAGATAAAAAATGCAGAATGTGTTAAAATATCATTTCCTGATTTTTATAGCGTACTTAATGTGCTATAATAAAAATTGGTGATTTTAATGGGAGAAAGCATACTCATAATTGAAGATGAGAAAAGAATTGCGAGATTTCTACAAATTGAACTTGAACATGAAGGTTATAGTGTGGCGTTAGAATATAGCGGCGATGGTGGCTTAAGAGAAGCTTTAGATGGGGATTACGATGTGATAATCTTAGACTTGATGCTTCCTGGTATGGATGGCTTTTCAGTCTTGAGAGAGTTGCGAAAGAAATCATCAACGCCTGTAATAATTTTAAGCGCAAAAGACGAGATAAAAGACAAAGTAATGGGGCTTGACATAGGCGCTGATGATTATCTGACGAAGCCATTTTCGATTGAAGAGCTTATGGCAAGAATAAGAAATGCCCTCAGAAAAAATGCAAAGTCAAACGCCAACAAAGTAGTGTATGATGGCATAACAATGGATCTGTCTACGTATGAAGTAAAAAGAGATGGAGTAAAGATAGAGTTGACCAAAAAGGAATTTGATCTTTTAAAATATTTGATGATAAACTCTGAAATAGTGCTTACAAGGGAGAACATACTGGAAAATGTATGGGGCTACAATTATATTGGTGAGACAAACATAGTGGATGTGTACATAAGGTATTTGCGAAGTAAGATTGATGAACCGTTTAGTGATAAATTAATACAGACAGTAAGAGGTGTAGGATACTCTCTAAGGAAAGAAAAAAATGAGAATTAAAAGCTTTAAGTTGTCAATAAAGTTGAGGATTGCTTTGCTTTATGCTATCATATTTTCATTTATTTTAATAGTGCTTAATGCATCTGTATTGTACGGACTTAAATACTACCTTATATATCAAGCATTTGACGATATACAAAATCAATCAGATGTTGTAGTCGAAAAGCTGAAAGAGGTTGGTGGCATAATTACAGATGTAGACAAAGATTTGCTTTTCGGATCATCAATAGGTGAAAATATTTATTTAAAAATTGTTGACTCACATGGGGAAATTGTGTATGTGTCTTCAACGCATTTGATTGATATACCATATGATAAAAATATAAATACCCCTACAAAAATAGAAAAAGATGAGATGCACATAGCTTATATAAACAGAAAATATATTGATGGGCATAAGATTTTTTATATTCAGGTGTCTGAAGATTTAAAAAACCAGTATTTTTTTCTGAAGCTTTTATTTTTAATGATGGCAGTTTCTGATGCCGTTGGAGTTTTGGTATCTTTCTTTGCAGGATATTTTATAACTGGAAGAGCATTAAGGCCTGTTGATTACATGGTGAGAGAGGTTCATGCTATCGATGAGAAAAAACTAAATAAAAGATTGAACATTAATGGAAATAATGATGAATTGTCGAAGCTTGCTGCTACATTTAATGATATGCTGGACAGGCTGGAAGACTATTTTAAAAGACAGAATGCATTTATATCAAATGTATCCCATGAACTTAGGACACCTCTGTCTGTTTTAAAAGGGTATATAGAACTTATAGATAGGTTGGGTAAGGATAACAAAGAAGTATTGGAAGAGTCTATATGCGCTTTAAAAAAGGAAGAGCAGGACATGGAGATATTGATTGAAAGGCTTTTAATGTTGGCTAAAGGAGATAATAGGACTCTTAACGTAAATAAAAAGTTGTTTAATGTTTATGAATTGATCACAGAGATAGTTAAGGATGCAAAAGTGGTTTTTAATGAAAAGAAGATAGAATTTTTTTGCGATAGAAATTTAGAAGTAAATGCAGATAGGAATCTTATAAAAGAGCTTCTAAGAATAATTCTTGATAATGCAATCAAATATACAGATGTTGATGGTAATATAAAAATTTCTGCAGAAGAAGTAGATAAAAATGTAGCCATAATAATTAAAGACGATGGCATTGGCATACCTGAAGAAGAGATTCCTTATATATTTGATAGATTTTATAGGGTTGACAAAGCGAGAAGCAAAGAAACTGGTGGAATGGGATTAGGACTATCTATTGCAAAGCTTATTGTTGAGCTGCACGGTGGAAGTATTGAAGTAAAAAGCAAGTTAAATGGAGGCTCTGAATTTAAAATTACAATTCCGAAAGTTTGATGGGTGGGGTTGTTTTTTATTTTTTTAGTGACATGCACTACAATATATGGTATAATATATTTATAAAATTACTATATATTGGAGGGTATAAAATGTTGCAAAAAGAAGCAATACAGAATCAGCAGATGGAGGCAAAAAATTCTTCTAAAGAA
>JASBVU010000176.1 GCA_029960905.1 Thermoanaerobacterium sp. | reverse complement strand
TTTTTCTTTTTTTCTAGTAGAAAAATTTGCTTACACAAAATAATTTACATCATCGATTGAATTGGAAAATGAAATAATTAGGAAGATTAGAAAACTAATTATTCCCTAATATATAGATTTTTTTTAACATGAGTAATCTCACCAACTTCTCATCTATTGCCAATTGTTCTCCAGACATGTGAAGGAAGTTGCGCAGATTGTGTTGAGGGGAAATTAAGCAGGAAACGGGTATGTTTCCAGCTTAATTCGTTTTTGGAGTGTGGGGATTGATAAAAGATTCTCAGACTCCCATATTCTTTAATTTTTCAATTTGTTCGATGAAACAATGAAGAAATTCAGGCGTTACCCTCTTTAAAGGACAAGTACTCCTCAGATTTTTCTTCAACTTTGCAAAAAGACAGAGAGCCAAGGTGGCCCTCTAGATTTTTCGATTTTCAAATTTCTGGTATAGTGGCGTCGATCCTAATATGATATTGGAAATACTTTGTATTTATTGTAAGATAAAAATAGAAATTACTAGTAAAAGTTTACTATAAGTTCTTGGTAAGAATACATATTTCTTTGTTCTTTTATTACTCTACTACCTAGTTTAATTTAAATCTTTAATGGCAACTTAGAAAAGCAGAAGCATTATACCCAAGGGGTGCTTCTGCTTGTTTTATAGTGGAATGTAAAAAATGATTTTAATTTTGCTCGTAGATATTAAGTAAACCACCTCTCTATCAGTCCAACCGACGGTTAGAAGTTTGCATAATAACTTCCCATCTAGGATGTTTTTCACCATTAATTATTGGGTGATAATAATCTTTACTATTTATGCGCCTTAAATATTTCATAAAAGTGTAAATAAAAAGGGAAATTATTTCGTTTGTAAAAATAAGTAGTATTATCAAAATTTTCGACCTAATTTAGAAGTTTTAATTATAGAGGTGTTTTTATGTCAAATTCCAGAAGAACTCCCACAAACAATGAAGAGGCAATTCTTTTATCTGAGGTTGAAAGTTTATGCCCCATTTGTAATAAAGCTCTAATGTATAAGAAACAAGGGAAATGGCATAAACGTTGGGAAGCAGCACACTTATATCCTTTAAATCCGACTCCTGAAGAAATTGAATTATTAAAGAATGAAACGAGACTAAGCGAAGATGTGAATGCCACAAGTAATTTCATTGCTCTTTGTAGGAATTGCCATAAAGAGTTTGACCATCCTAGAACTGTTGAAGAATATAGGTATTTACTTAATCTAAAGAAAAAAATAATTGCCAGATCTATAGTAAGGGAAAAATATCATGATTATCAAATTGAAGATGAAATTAGGCATATTATTTTTAAGTTAAGCGAGGAATTCAGAGACTCCGATATAGTCCCACTTAGTATGGAGGCGTTAAACCTTGATGAAAAATCGGATGGATCATTAGAAACTTTTACAAAACGCAAAATTAGAAATGAAATAAGCGAATATTACATATACATAAAACAACAATTCCAGCTTCTTGATAAACAAACAGAATCAGATTCTTTTGATTTAATAGCTTCGCAGGTGAATACTTTTTATAAAGCACTTAAAAAAAATGTAAAATCCCAAGAAGAAATTTATGAACAAATGACGGAATGGTTGTCTAAAAAAACACAGAATAGTTCAAAGTATGTGTGTGGCATTATAATTTCATTCTTTATACAGAACTGTGAGGTGTTTTAATGATTGTTCCAAATAAGGTAACTAGATTTAATGAATCAATAATAGGTAAGATGACATTTATTCTAACCATTTTAAAGGAAAAAGATATTCCGATTGTAGAATTATACAGAAGAACGCAACAATATTTTGAAGAAATTGATGAATTTATTCTTTCTTTAGATGTTTTATATATACTTTATACAATTGAAGTGGATTTTGATAAAGGAGTAGTAAAATATGTTAAAAGAGATCAAAAGTGAAATTTTTCGGGAAAAGGAAATTAAATTTCATGATGGTCTAAATGTTGTGTTAGGGGATAATTTAGGATCAAATTCGATTGGCAAATCGAACTTATTGATGATAATAGATTTTGTTTTTGGTGGTAATACCTATATTAAACATAATATTGATGTTGTTGAGCATATGGGACATCATAAATTCTTTTTTACATTTGAATTTAATAATGAACTCTTTTACTTCTGTCGAGGTACAGAAGAACCAGATGTTGTTTTTAAGTGTTCACAAGATTATAAGATACTGACAAGCTTTAAGTTAGAAGATTATTGCAAAATTTTAAAAGAGTATTATAAATTACCATCAAATAACTTAACTTTTAGATCAGCAGTTAGCTTGTTTTCAAGAGTTTGGGGGAAAAATAATTATAATGTGGCTAGGCCCCTACATAATGTAAGTAATGAAAAAAACCTAGAAACTATAACAAGATTAATTAAATTATTTAATAAATATGATGAGATAGATAAAGAAGATAAAGAGTTAAAAGATCTCGTTCAAACGAAATCTTTGGTTAATAAAGCAGGAAATAAAGAATTAATTCCTAAAATAACTATTAAGGTGTATAAGAAAAACATAAAAGAAATTGAAAAATTAAAAGGAGAAATTGAGAAATTAAGCCAAAGTATATATAGTCCAACAATTAATATTTCAGAAATTGTTTCAGATAAAGTAATTCAGTTAGAACAACAGAAAAGGATCTTAATCAATCAAAAAAGTTATTATAAGAGTAGACTCATTAGAACTGAAAAAACAATATCCAATTCAGCAAATACAAAATTCGATAGTTTAATTGAATTTTTTCCAAATGTTAATAGGGAAAGATTAGAACAGATAGAAAAATTTCATCAGGATATTAGTTCAATCTTAAATCATGAATTAGAACGTGCTAAAAAAGAATTAAGTGATAAAATCTCTGCTTTAGATGAAGAAATAGATGAAATAAATCAAAAGTTAGAAAAGGTTTTAAATCCGGAAAATAAGCACAATGTTTTTATTGATAATTTAATTGAGATATCTTCAAAATTAAGAACTTTACAGTTGGAAAACAGTTATTTTGAGAAATTGAAAAAACTCACAGATGATATTGATCAAAAAAGAAAATCTCTTGCAGATAAACAAGCGGAGATTGTAAAAAATATTAGTGACACAATTAATGCAAAATTAAGGGAGTTAAATACACTTTTACATGATAACCAAAGAACTCCGCCGTTATTAAAATTAACAGCGAGTAATTATGAGTACCAGTTTTTAGACAATACTGGAACAGGTAACGCATTTAAAAATCTAATTATATTTGATTTGGCTATATTTAGCCTAACAGAGCTACCTTTTATTATTCACGATTCTTTTTTATTTAAAAATATAGAAAAAAATGTAGTAGAAAACATTATTAGTTATTATAATTCCCTTGATAAGCAAGTATTTATCGCTATTGATGTAATTAATATTTACAATAAAGAGACACAAAAAATATTACAGGATAAAAAAGTTATTCAACTTTCAAAAGACAAATTGCTTTTTATAGAAGACTGGAGAAATGGTAAAAAATAGGAAGGGCTGATTAATTTTCCTACAACAGAAGGCAGTTCCCTGAATATTAACCTTGGAACTGCCTTTTTATATTATTTAAGGAATTGAATAAATAGGGGGATAATTACAATGCCAAATTACCTTATAGGATATGTAGATGCTGAAAAAAATAATGGACATGAGGATCCTATGTTAAGCGAGTTTACATATGGTGATTTAAAAACAAATGGTGGAAAATTATTAGGGCTAAAAAAGGGAGATATTCTATTTTTTCACAAGTCAATTTACGATAAAAGGTTTATAACTGCATATTATTATGTTGAAGAAGTCGATTTAGTAAGAAATCTGATGAATGACCCGTTTATTTCAAAAAAATTTAACAATCCCCATTTAAAAAAACATGAAAACCAACTTGATGATAATGAAACTATAGTGTTTGGAAATCCAATAAGGTCAAAAATTTTAGATAAACCACTAGAAATAACACCAATTTTATTAAATCAACTATCAAAAAAAGCGAACCTTAATCCGAAACTAACTCCTTTAGCGGCTATCTCATCTGCACTACGTACTTGGAAAGAGTTGAGCGATGAAGATGTTAGATTGCTACTAAGATTAATTAATGAAAATGAAAAATCCGGTAGGCTATCAAACACAACGTTGTCATCTGAGGAAGTGTTTCAAATACTTGAAAGAGATATAGAAAAATTGATTGCTGGAAACCCAAAAATTCTTGGAGAGGGATTGATATTAGAAAAACAACAGTATATATTTTCTGATGATTCCAGATTAGATCTATTGTTACATGATAAGAAAAATGATTGTAGAGTAGTTGTTGAGATTAAAAAGGGAAAGATAGGCAGAGAAGCAAAACAACAAATTAAACATTATATGAAAATGTGTCAAAAAGAATTAGGTTATTCAAATATAAAAGGAATTATAGTTTGTGCAGGGATATTGCCATATTTTGAAAGTGAATTGCTAGATGCTAGAAAAGAAAACATATTTGTGAAAACATTTGGGTGGAAATTCCATATAAATAATTAAATTCCATTGTAGTATACAATTATTAAATCAATCACTTTATTGGGATCGGTGCCTGTCACACCCCGATTATATTTAAGAATTGAAAAAAACAAGGAGATATTTACATTACGAAATATAGATATAGGAAAATGTGTAAATAGATTATTGAACGAGTTTTTTAATGTAAGATATTATGAAGTGATCAAATGTTCCAAAATGTTCCAGCAGCTTAGCTAATCCCTCATCTATG
>JASBVU010000175.1 GCA_029960905.1 Thermoanaerobacterium sp. | reverse complement strand
TTGGGATATATCCTGCTAATAAGGCAGCAGGGCTTAAACCGATTGAGGCTTTGCGCTATGAATGATTAAGGCTGAGAAATTTATATTCAAATATAGGCAAATCATGATATAATCAACATATGAGAAATATGTTGAGGTGATTTTTTTGCCTAAGAAGTATTTTATAATCATCATTACGCTTTTCATCGTGTCGGTATTAATAATAACGGCAGTAGGCGGGTACTTTTATGTAGAAAAGTACAAAAAATCCTCGCAGGAGACTAAAGCTAAGGTTATAGAAGAAAATGAGAATCTTCCCAAGCCAATTAAGCTTGATCTACCTGATGATGGCAGCCAGTACGATGTCATAGTAGTAGGAGCAGAGCCAGAAGGCGTTGCTGCTGCAAGGTCTGCTGCAAAAAACGATGCTAAAGTATTAATCATTGACAAGCACGATGGCCCTGGCGGCCTCATGACATATGGCATGCTAAATACCATAGACATGAGCGTATCTCCTGACGGCACATTGCTTACACAAGGCACATTCAAAGAGTTTTTTAAAGGCATAGGCTCAAAAAATTCTTTTGATGTGAAAAAGGCAAAAGAAGTATTCTCAAAGCTTTTAAGTCTTCCAAACATTACGAAATCGTACAATACCACATTTGAAAAGCCTATAATGGATGGAAACAAGATAATAGGCATAACAGCATTAAAAGACGGAAAAGAAGTAAATTATTACGGCAAAAGGATAATAGACGCAACGCAGGATGCTTCAGTTGCAGCATCTGCAGGTGTGCCGTACACAATCGGTGCAGAAGACATGGGCGTAAAAGGAAAAGTACAAGCATCGACGCTTGTCTTTAGATTAAAAGGCATAGACTGGGATAACCTAATAAAAATAATAAAATACGAAAAAAAGATACCAGCAACGTATATAAACGACACATCAGCAAACGGATTTCTATCAATCACAAAAAACTACAAGCCTACGACGCCTATGCTTAGGCTGAGAGGTCTTAATCTTGGTAGACAGGATGACGGCACAGTATTGGTTAACGCCCTTTTGATATACGGCGTAGACGGGCTTAATCAATCATCAATAGAAAAAGGGATGGAACTGGCAAAGAAAGAGCTTCCAAGAATAGTGCGATTTTTTAGGGAAAACATCCCTGGTTTTGAGAAAGCAGAGCTTGACGGTACAGCAGATGAGCTGTATGTAAGAGAGACAAGGCACATAAAAGGATACTACACACTTGATATAAACGACGTAGTATTTAGCAGAGACTTTTACGACAGGATAGCCATAGGGTCATATCCAGTAGACGTACAAGCAACATCACCAGAAGACACAGGGTATGTATACGGGAAGCCTGTAGAGTATGCAGTGCCATTTAGGTGCATAGTGCCAGAAAAAGTAGACAACCTCTTAGTAGTAGGACGGTCAGCATCCTACAGTCACTTAGCTGCAGGGTCTGCCAGAACGATACCGATAGGCATGGCAGAAGGAGATGCAGCAGGTGTAGCGTCAGCGTACTCCATAGCCAAAGACAAATCATTTGGAGATATTGCAAAAAGTGAAGAAGATATAAAGAACATACAGTCCATATTGGTAAGCCAAGGAGCGTACCTTAAACCGTTTAAAGTAGAAGAAGCTGTAGAGAAAAGTTGGGCTTTTGACGGACTAAAATTTGTTCTTCATTGGGGGCTTATAGTGCCTGGATACACAAATGACTACAAACTTGATGAAAACATAAAAAGCATATCATTTTATTATATGACGTACAAAATGATAGAGAGGGCTATGCCAAGTAAGCAACAGCTATTAAGCGAAAATAGTCAATATTTGCAAAAATACATTGTTGACAAGCCGCTTACAAAGGAAGAAGCCGCAGACATACTTTTGACATATGCTGGATACAGAAATGAGGCAAATGGCAATAGTGGAGATCTTTTTAAATTGGCTTATGAAAAAGGGCTTGTATCTAAAGAAGCATATATAGACGTTTTAAGAAATGGTGTTGTAAAGTGGCAGGATACTTACGACATGACACTGTCATTATATAATTACATTAATAAATAAGCTACAAAAAAATACCTGGAGGCAGGTATTTTTTTGTAATATAATGTAGAAAAATGTCTATTAATGATGTGCCAAAAGCTTAAAAATGAAGCTTGACATGAGAAGTTAATAAATTGTAATGTGCCTGTAACTTATCTGTAATAAAAATAGGCTATCATGTAAATATGTTTATAAATAATAGAATTTTGTGATGAAAGGGGGTAGAGAATTGAGGAAAGCCATCGCAATTCTATCCATTTTGCTTTTTATTTTGGCACTTCACGCTACTTCTTATGCATACAGCGGCAATATCGTTGTAGACGGCAAAGTCGTAAATTACAACGTACCTGATGTTAGCATAACTGTAGATGGAAACCCATTTAATACAGGCGGCAATCCACCTCTTATATTGGACGGGAATACGATAGTGCCACTAAGATCGATTGCGCAAGGCTTAGGTGCCAGTGTAAACTGGGATGGGACTACTCAGACGATAACTATAACAAAGGGAAAAGTCTTTAAATTTTTTATAGGCAAAAATTACGCCACTGTCGATGGAACTCAAGTACAGCTTCCAGTGCCTGCAAGACTTATAAACTACAATACATCGTACGTTCCTATGAGATTTTTGTTTGAAAGTTTGGGATATGATGTGAAATGGATAGGTGATAAATATTTAATACAGGTTACATCAAAAACATCAGATCCTCCTGCAACCACCAATGTAAATATCACAAGTTTTAGCACATCTTATGTAAATGGCGTATATACTGTAACTTTAAAGGCAGATGGACCATTAGTATACCAAAAAGGAATTCTAACTGACAGCTCTGGCGTAAGAGTTTACTTTGATTTTGATAATGCTATAAATGCAGTTACTAATAAGCAGATCTCCATAAATCAAGGTGGACTTAACATGGCTTATATTGGACAAAACCAGCTTCACCCTGCTATAACAAGGCTTGTTGTAAGTATGTCTTTAAGTCTTCCATATAAGATAATACAGTCACAAGACAAGAAAGAATTCGACATTTCATTTAATATTGGCAGTACCAGCCAGAGTTCAAACAACGGTCCGCTTATATACATAGATCCAGGCCATGGAGGTTCTGACCCAGGAGCAATTGGCGTCGGCGGCATACACGAAGCAGATATAGCATTGGCAATCGGGCTTAAGCTAAAGACGCTTCTCGACAACGGCGGATTTCGCACCATGATGTCTCGCACGACAGATACGTATGTAGGACTTTATGATAGACCTAACCAGGCAAATAGTGCAGGTGCAGATGCGTTTGTAAGCATTCACTGCGATGCTTTTGATTCGCCATCTGCAAATGGGACGACAGTTCTTTACTATCCAAATGGATACAACGGCGACACAAGGGATGACAAGACGTTTGCGCAAATAATACACGACAACTTGATGCAGGAAATAAACACGACGGATAGAGGTTTATCAGAGAGGCCTAATTTGGTAGTATTAAACCAGACTAAGATGGTTGCTGTCTTGGTTGAAACGGGATTTGTTACAAGTCCTACAGATGCTCAGCTTCTTACAGATGATAATTTCCAGTGGAAAGTAGCTCAAGGCATATATAATGGTATAGTACAGTATTTTAATGAACTAAAAAGTGGTACTATCAAATCTACTATTTCATGATTTATATTGACAGCATCGTTTAAAAAGAGCGGAAATACATCCGCCCTTTTAAAAAAATTTTTTTTGATTAAAGGAATATTAAAATTTTTGTAGAATATATATATTTGTGTGTGCGTTGGTAGAAAAACGTTTGAATTTGTTGAAAGATTAATTTATGAGTAAGGTAGTAGGGAGGGTCTTGTAGTTGGGGAGGATTTTGATTGTCGATGATAACAAAGGTGTCTGTTCTCTTTTAAAAGAGCTTTTTACGATGGAAGGACACAGCGCCAAAACATGCAGTGAAATTGAAAAAGTGTACGAAAAATTGGAGAGCTTTAAGCCTGATGTGAGCATTTTCGACATACATATAGGAAAGTGTGATGTTTTAGAGTTTACAAAAACTTTAAAGATACGACACCCAGACATGGAAATCATTTTCATGTCGGCTGATGATCCTGATGAGTGCTTTAAAGGGCAAAGGTTTATAAAAAAGCCTTTTGATATTTTTAAAGTTAAGGAATACGTAAATAAAATTTTGCTTGAAAGAGTGGCAGTGTAAAGGTACCGCATAGGTACCTTTTTTCTTGATTTATATACGTTAATTGGTTAAAATATATTAAGGAGGTGTTATGATGTTAGTAACAGGTATAGAATTATTAAAAAAGGCCAATGAAGAAGGCTATGCAGTAGGTGCTTTTAATACTAGCAATCTTGAGATAACACAAGCTATTGTTGAGGCTGCAGAAGAGATGAAATCTCCTGCCATAATTCAGGTTAGTGAAGGCGGTTTAAAATATGCTGGCATAGAGACCATTTCTGCAATCGTAAGAACATTGGCAACTAAAGCATCAGTTCCCATCGCATTACACTTAGATCACGGTACAGATTTCAATAATGTCATGAAGTGTCTCAGAAATGGCTGGACTTCCGTCATGATGGATGCATCAAAGTTACCTCTCGAGAAAAACATTGAAGTGACGAAAAACGTTGTAACTATTGCACATGGCATGGGTGTATCTGTAGAGGCAGAGATAGGCAAAATTGGCGGTACAGAAGACAATGTCACTGTTGATGAAAGGGAAGCATCTATGACAGATCCTGATGAAGCTTTTAGGTTTGCAAAAGAGACAGGTGTTGACTACTTAGCAATATCCATCGGTACTGCACACGGACA
>JASBVU010000174.1 GCA_029960905.1 Thermoanaerobacterium sp. | reverse complement strand
AATTGCAACACGTTTATAAATTCTAATTATCAAATAAAAACTAAATATGGATTAAGGGGGAATTCGAATGAAAGCATTATTGCTGGCAGGAGGATTAGGTACTAGACTAAGACCTCTAACGAATTTTCTTCCTAAACCTATGGTACCTATAATGGGTAGACCATTATTAGAATCTACCATTTTAAGACTTAAAAAGCAAGGTGTAGACGAGGTTGTAATAAGCACGTGCTATAAATCTAATCACATTGAGAATTATTTTAAAAATGGCGAAAAATTAGGCATAAAAATTTCTTTCATTAAAGAAGACATACCACTGGGGACAGGCGGTGCCATAAAAAATGCCGAAGAATTTTTCGATGATACTTTCTTAATACTAAATTCAGATATTATATGTGATATTGATATTAGAAATCTTGTGGAATACCACAACTCAAAAAAAGCATTAGCTACTATTGCAATGACTAAAGTAGAGGATCCATCGCAATACGGCGTGATAGAATATGACGATAATGATTACATTACAGCGTTTAAAGAAAAACCAAAACCATACGAAACTAATTCAAAATGGATAAATGCTGGAATATACGTATTTGAACCGCAGCTATTAAATGAAATCCCTAAAGATGAAGTTGTATCGATAGAAAGGGATACATATCCAAAACTTTTATCAAAAGGATATAGAGTGGCAGCGTATAGGTATGACGGGTATTGGATAGACATAGGCACAATTGAGAAATACAAAAAAGTCCACTTTGACATATTGAAAAAATACTGCAAATATGTTGACATTAGCCATCATGATACTAAACATAGAAAAATCATAATCGATAATTCAGCAAAAATTATTGAACCTGTTTTTATAGGAAATAACGTCAAAATAGACGCAAAAGCACAAGTAGGTCCGTATACGATTATAGGCGATAATACGCATATAGGTCCTAATAGCGTCATTAGACATAGTGTTGTATGGGACAATGTTAAAGTTAAAGGAAATGTAAATTTGATAAATGCGGTCGTGGCTTCAAATAGCGTGGTAGACGGTATGAGAAAAATTGAAGATGAAGTTTATGCAAATGGTATTAACGATTATGTGGCAAGTTGATGGAGGTGTTCTGAAATGGTAAAAAATAAGGAAATAAACATTGCTTTTTTGAGCACATTTCCACCGAGAGAATGTGGCATAGCTACATTTACACAAGATTTGGTAAATGAGCTTAAGGATATCAAAATTATAAATGAGCCAAAAGTGATTGCGATAGACGATAAAGAATATGATTATGGCGATGATGTTATTTATAGACTTAAGCAGCACGATAGAAATAGCTATTTAGAACTTGCGGATAAATTGAATGACTCATTGGTTGATTTATTGGTGATCGAGCATGAATATGGGATTTACGGTGGTGAGTGGGGCGAATATATTTTAGACCTTGTAGACAATTTAAAGGTGCCTTATGTTGTAACTCTTCATACGGTATTGTCAAAGCCCCTTGATAAGCAAAAGCACATTTTAAAAGAATTGTGCATGAAAAGCAAAAGGGTTGTTACGATGGCTAAAAATACAATTCCGCTTCTTACCAATGTATATGGTGTTGATGAAAGTAAAATCGTAGTATTGCCACACGGTGTTCCAAATCTGCCAACGTTGTCCAGCGATAGTTTGAGAAGGAAATACAATATTGATGCAGAAAAATTTGTCGTAAGTACATTTGGACTGATAAGTCCAGGTAAAGGCTTAGAATACGGCATAGAAGCTATAGCAAAGGTTAAGGAGAAACATCCTGATATATTGTACCTTATACTCGGGCAGACACATCCCAATATAGTCAAGTCAGATGGTGAAGTTTACAGAGACTTTCTTGTAAGGAAGGTAAATGAGCTAAACTTAAACGACAATGTAAGGTTTGTTAACAAATATCTAACAAAGAGGGAAATCGTCGAATACTTAAAACTTTCGGATGTATATTTGACGCCATACATTGGCAGAGAACAAGCGGTTAGTGGAACATTGGCATACGCTGCAGGTTTGGGGAAATTAGTTGTATCAACTCCATACAAATATGCTGAAGAAATTTTAAGCGATGGAAGGGGGCTGTTGGCGGAATTTAAGAATTCTGATTCTATAGCAAACTGTGTAAATTTTGCTATAGAAAATCCACACAAAAAGCAAATCATGGAGGAGAAAATAAGAGTCTATGGAAAAACGATGATGTGGGACAACGTTGCATTAGAATATGTTGAATTGTTTTTGAGAATATTTGAAGATTTAGAGGATGATGCAAAAGAAGCAGTATAAACAAGGAGGGACGTATTGTGGATGGCACAAAAATGTTTAATCATTTGTTTATACTGACAGATGATACAGGTATGATGCAGCACTCTGTTGGCTCTGTCCCTAATCCTAAATATGGCTATACGACGGATGACAATGGAAGGGCTTTAATGGCCTGTACAATGATGTACGAAAAATACAAAGATGATATATATCTTAATCTCATTAAGAAGTATTTGTCATTTTTGATGTATGCACAAGAAGATGATGGACGCTTTAGAAATTTTATGTCATTTGATAGGAAATTTATTGATGATGATTTTTCGGAGGATTGTTTCGGCAGGTGTATGTGGGCTTTAGGGTATTTAATAAATGCCAATATAGATGAAAGGATAAAATTGCCTGCATATAAAATGATTGAGAAATCTCTGCCTTTAGTAGATACTCTGAATTACATCAGAGGAAAAGCATACACCCTGTTAGGGTTATACTATATTTACAATTCTTTTAAAAATTTAGATAAAGATTTTGTCAGAAAAAAGATGGATAAGTTGGCGTACGATATCATCGAGGAGTACAAAAAAAATTCAAATGAAGATTGGCAGTGGTTTGAAGATGTAGTGTCGTATGATAATGGAATCATTCCATTATCGCTTTTAAAATATTTTTCAATCGTTAAAGATGAAAAAATACTGGATGTCGCTTTAAAAACAGTTGATTTTCTGGATAGTGTTTGCTTTAAAAATGGCTATTTTAAAGCTGTTGGATGCAAAGGATGGTATAGAAAAGGCAAAGACATTGCAAAATATGATGAACAACCTGTAGAAGCGTATACAATGGCTCTCATGTATATAGATGCGTATAAATTGACAGGCGACGAAAAATACAAAAAGAGGGCTATAGACTGTGACAAATGGTTTTACGGAAAAAACTCAAAAGGATTAAGCTTATACGATGAAGATAGTGGAGGTTGCAGCGATGGCATAACAGAAGATGGCGCAAATAGCAATGAAGGAGCTGAAAGCCTTATATCGATTATGATATCCCATTGTGCCATTAGCCAATTAAAATAGCTTATTCTATTGACTTAAGCAATTTTATTTCATCATCATTTAATTCCCGCCATTCCCCTTCTTTTAAATTTTCATCTAGCGTTAAATTGCCTATTGAAAGCCTTTTTAAGTAGATGACTTTTGAGTCTATCGCTTCAAACATTCTTTTTATTTGATGATATTTCCCCTCTTTGATTGAGATATACACTTTTGAGATACTGCCTGAAGATATTATTTCTAACTTTGCAGGCATAGTCTTGTAACCATCGTCTAATAATATTCCTTCTGAAAATAAAGACGCGTCATCTTCGTCGATAAATCCTGAAACTTCTGCATAGTATTTTTTAAAGACGTGTTTTTTTGGGGATAAAAGCTTATGTGATAGTTCTCCGTCATTTGTTATTAAAAGTAGTCCTTCTGTGTCTTTATCAAGCCTTCCTGCCGGAAAGACTTTTCTTGCTTTTATATGGTGTGGCAAAAGGTCTATCACGGTTTTTTCTGATGGATCATATGTCGCACAGATGACGCCTTTTGGCTTATTCATCATTACATATATGTATTCTTTGTATGAGACTTTTTCACCTCGAAATGTGATAACGTCTTTATCAGGTTGTACCACAAAACCAGGGTCATCAATTATCACATCATTTATTGCAACAAGACCTTCTTTTATAAAATTTTTAATTTCTTTTCTTGAGCCATAGCCCATGTTTGATAAAAGCTTATCTATCCTCATCTTCGACATTTTAATTTCCTCCTAAACAGTATAACTGTACTTCTTAGTAAATTATATCCCAAAAACATAAAATTTGTATCGAAAATGTGATATATATCATATTTTTTATATTTTGTTGGCGATACAATGAGGTTGATGTTTCAAGATAATAAATTTTCTGAAGTGTATACAGTATATTGACTACAAAGAACAAAATGGCTATAATAAAACCATAATAAATTATTAGGGGGAATAAAGATGATTAGTGAATGGCGCAGGTTTCAGGAGGGCAAGTGGCAAAAGACTATTGATGTTCAAGATTTTATCCAAAAAAATTACACCTTATACGAAGGTGATGACAGCTTTTTAGAAGGACCTACAGAAAAGACTATTAAGCTTTGGAATAAGGTTCTCGAGCTAATGAAAGAAGAATTGAAAAAAGGTGTATTAGATATTGATACAAAAACTGTATCGTCTATAACATCACACGATTCGGGGTATATAGACAAAGATCTTGAAGAAATAGTTGGATTGCAAACGGATAAACCGCTTAAAAGAGCTATAATGCCTTATGGTGGTATAAGAATGGTTAAAAAAGCTTGCGAGGCTTATGGATATAAAGTTGACTCAAAAGTAGAAGAAATATTTACGAAGTACAGAAAAACTCACAATGACGGCGTATTTGATGCATATACTCCGGAAATAAGGGCAGCAAGACATGCTGGGATAATCACAGGTCTACCTGATGCTTATGGAAGAGGAAGAATCATTGGTGATTACAGAAGAGTTGCTCTTTATGGAATTGACAGACTCATCGAAGAAAAAGAAAAAGAA
>JASBVU010000173.1 GCA_029960905.1 Thermoanaerobacterium sp. | reverse complement strand
ACATATAAGGCAAGGGATATGGATGGAAATCTTATAACAGGCACTTTGGAACTTGATACATTGTCTTCATGTGTAGACAGCTTGAAACAGAAAAACTATTATATATTAGATGTCAAAGAAAAAGTGGAGAAGAGGGATATTTTTGAAAGTATCAATTCTTCTCGCAAAGTAAAGGTAAAAGATATAGCGGTGTTTTGCAGGCAGTTTTCTGTTCTCATAAATGCAGGTATTCCTATTGTTGCATCACTTGCTACTTTGTCTGAGCAAGTTGAAAATAAAAGGTTGAAAAAAGCCTTAACTGATGTATATGAAGATGTGCAGAAGGGTAAAACCCTTTCGGAATCAATGAGAAGGCATCCCGATGTGTTTCCAATGCTTTTATTCAATATGATAGAAGCAGGAGAAGTAAGTGGTACTTTAGACAAAGTATTAAATGAGATGGCTGAACATTTTGAGAAGGAAAATAATTTAAACCAAAAAATAAAATCAGCACTGGCATATCCTGTGATTGTATCCATCGTTGCAGTATTGGTAGTCGTATTTCTTGTTACAAACGTCCTTCCTACATTTGTAGGCATGTTTAAAAATGCAGGAGCGCAATTGCCGACACCTACATTGATACTTTTAGGATTAAGCGATTCTATAGCACATTATTGGTATGTTTATTTAGGGAATATTGTATTATTAATCTTTGTACTTTTAAGAACTATAAAAACAGATAGGGGAAGAGAATTATTTGATTTTTTGATGTTAAAGATACCAATATTTGGTCAACTAAATGTGAAGATCATCACATCAAGGTTTACTCGGACGTTATCAACGCTTATAGGTTCAGGAATTCCATTAATGGAATCATTGTCGGTTGTAGAAAAAGTAGTGGGGAATATTGTTGTAGCAAATGGCTTAAAAAAAGCTGAAGAAGAAATAAAAAGGGGAAACGGGCTTGCATTGCCCTTAAAGAAAATCGATATATTTCCGCCAATGGTTATTCAAATGATAAAGGTTGGAGAAGATTCAGGAACATTGGACAGTATATTAAAGAAAACAGCGGATTTTTACGACAGCGAAGTTGATACAGCCGTATCCCAGATGACTACATTGATTGAGCCGTTAATAATAGTTTTATTGGCGTCAATAGTGGGATTTATAGTAGTATCCATAGTGATGCCGATGTTCCAGATGTACAACTTTATAGGTCAATAAACAAATTATGGGAAGGGGGTGAAAAGAATGGCATGGTTTGTGAAAGCATTGAATAAAGATGAAAAAGGTTTTACATTGATTGAATTGATTGTGGTAATAGCAATACTAGGAATACTTGCAGCAATTGCAGTACCAAGAGTAACAACATCATTGAGTAATGCAAAAACAAACGCAGATCAATCAAATTTAAAAATAGTTCAAAGTGCAGTTGACAGATATTGGGCAGATCATAATGCTTATCCATCTAATTCAGATTTGGATCCAGATAATGAAAATAGTGCGCTTGTACCCGATTATTTAGATAAAATCCCAAGATTAAATAGTGGATATTTCTCAATAGATAGTAATAGTGGGATTGTTTCTATAGTTAGTCAAAAACCGACTCACTAAAAAATTCTTTCGGGCACCAATGGTGCCCACATATACCTATATGAGGAGGCAGAAATGTTTATTCTATATATACTTGTTTTTATATTTGGTACAATAATTGGTAGTTTTTTAAATGTAGTCATATACAGGCTTCCGAGGAATGAGTCAATTGTATATCCTTCATCACATTGTGTAAATTGCAAAAGGGAATTAAAACCCTATGATTTGATTCCTGTAGTAAGCTATATTTTTTTAAAAGGCAGATGTAGATACTGTGGAAATAGAATATCAATAAGATATCCTATCGTAGAGCTTTTAACAGGACTTATATATCTTATTTTATTTATCTATTTTGGAATATCTATAAAGTCGCTGTCGTATGCATTTTTAGCGTCATTATTGATTGTCATAACATTTATAGATATAGAACATAAAATTATACCAAATAAAATAATTTTGATAGGTTTGATAGTTGGAGCAGCATTTAGAGTGATTACGATTAATTATGGTGTATGGGACTACATTGTAGGTTTTTTAATAGGAGGCGGAGTGCTTCTTCTTATATCTTTATTGTCAGGAGGAGGCATGGGTGGTGGAGATATAAAACTTATGGCGATGGTTGGACTTTATGTAGGCTGGAAGCTTACTATATCAACGCTTTTTTTGGCAGTTGTATTAGGTGCCGTTGGCGGTATTGTCTTGATTTTGTTTAAAATCAAGACGAGAAAAGATTATATACCTTTTGGACCGTATATAAGCATTGCTTGTGTAATTTCTATTTTATACGGATACGATTTGCTAAATATGTATATAAAGCTTATAAGAGGTTGAAAGAATGCAAAGATGTGTGAAAGCAAATGAAAGTGGACTAACTCTAATAGAGTTAATAACGGTAGTATCGATATTTTCTATCATCGTATTGATAGCAGTTCCAAAGACAGATTTTTTCAATGCAAAAACTTCGGAAATGCGTCTAAAAATGTTGGCATACGAACTCATCAGTGACATAAGGTATGTCCAATACAAAAATATATATGAAAACGAAAGCTTGTATTTATCCATACAAACTGATCATAAAGGGTATTACATAAATAAACCGGGCACAATGGTAAAAAGAGTAAAGACAAAGAAATTTCCTGATGGAATAACTATGTACAGCGATAATTCAGCGCAAATATCTTTCTCAAATCAAGGTGCTCCAATACCTGGTGGCTGTACTATAAGCTTATTAAATTCAAACAAAAGGTTAGACATAACCATTTTGCCTGCTACGGGAAGAGTAATGATAAAGGGGAATTATTGAGGTGAAGCAAATTGAAATATTTAAAAAATGCATTTGGCATGACACTTATTGAAGTTCTTGTAGCAATAGCTTTATTTTCGATTGCAGCTATACCTATTTTAGGAGTATTTCATGAATCGGTAATTACAAATGCAGATTCTAAAATCAGAACAAAGGAAGCTACAATAGCTCAAAGCATAGCAGAAGATATAAAAGCGGGAAACACTAATGTGTCCAATTGGAATATACCAAGTGACTATTATCTATTAGAAGATCCCAATCAGTCAAAAGTTGATATGGGAAATGGTGTTACAGAGTATAAAATAAGTATTGGCAAATTACAATCAAATGCACAACCTTTTGTCTTGTATGCTGTTGCACCATCTGCAGAAATTAGTGGTTACACACCGCCTAACGTATATACAAACAATGGAAATTACGATGATATAATAAACAGATTAAAAGATATTGTAACTTTAATTATAGTTATCACGTGGGCAACGTTGTTTACCCTTTTTGTTGTACTTCCTAAATTAGGATTAAGTGGTGTAATAACGATCGTTAATAATATAATTGATTCATGGAATAAAAATATTAGAACATTGAAAGATATAGCTACAAGTGCTTCAAAAAGTGTGAATCTAAGTATTCCTTGGTGGTTAAAATGGTGGTAATAAAAGACGACAAAGGCTTTACTTTGGTAGAATTATTAGTAACTTTAGCATTATTAGGACTTGTAATTTCAATTTATTCTCTTTTATATTATTCGGGTTACAATTCATATAAAGATACGCAAAATAATATTGATATCGAACAAAATGTGAGATATGCCATGAATTATATTGTCAATCAGATTGATAAAGGACCATCATCTATAAATATTATAGATAATGGTCATGGCCTTGTTATAGATAGTACCTATATACAGTTTGACACGGTCAATAATAAGCTTTATTTGGATCAAAATAGAGGTCATGAAATTGCAACAAATATTGTTGAATTTAATGTAAATCTAAAAAGCGGTAACATGTTAAATATTGAGCTTGTTGGTCAAAATAGAGATGGGACAGGGAAATTTTCATTATCAACTGATATTTTCATTAGGAAGAGTGTTGTAAATGTCAAATAGCAAAGGTTCTGCACTAATATTTACGTTAATGATCATTTTAATATTAACTGTTTTAGGAGTATCCATTTTAGAGCTTTCATTGACAGAATTTAAAATTTCATCATCATATGGTAATGATGTTTTATCAAGGTATGCTGCTGAGGCAGGTCTTGATATTTTAAAATCAGAATTTAATACAAATCTACTTAATAATTTAAAAAGCAATGCTCAAAAGATTATTGATAGCAATTATGATAAAGGGAATGGAACTTATAAGATTAGCATGGATCAACTGTATTCTTTGATATTTAACGACACAAAAAATTATTTATACAGCTATGTTTTTAATAAATATTTAAATAAAGGCAATGTAAATCTGGGGAATACAGGACAAATTTACAATATTAGCAGCATTTCGTTTAATCAAGAAGAAGGGATGCAATACAATATTCATATTGAAACTATTGGCATTTACAGGAATATAAAAAGTTATGGTCATGCAGATATTATTTTAAATCTTCAAGCTTCTGGCAATCCAATTACTATCAGTAGTTGGATTATCGATAATACACCACCATCAAATTAAAGGAGAGATGATATATGGAATTAAAAAATTTTATGGAAGAAGCAGTTAAAGATGTTATTGACAATGTATTAAAAGATTTAGATGTATGCAAATGTGACAAATGCAAACTTGATATAATGGCATTAACGCTAAACAATTTGCCTCCTAAATATTATGATACCGAAAAAGGTGAGATATACACAAAAGTCAATGAATTGAAAAGGCAATTTGAGGTAGATATCATTAGTCAGATTACAAAAGCAGCTTTTTATGTTAATGCGCATAAGCATCATGGAGAGGATCTTAGATGATAGGCATAGATATAGGTAGCTTTTATACTAAGATTG
>JASBVU010000172.1 GCA_029960905.1 Thermoanaerobacterium sp. | reverse complement strand
TCCAGTCGTGCCAACTCCTTTTACATTTACATCACCATTAAGCCTGTCTCTAAGTTCCATCAAAGCTTTTTGGACTGCTTTAATTGGCTGTCCTTGTGTCCTAATATAAACATAATCAATAACCTCATTGTTTGTGTCAATCAAAGCCACATCTGTACTGACAGATCCAACATCAATCCCCATGTATGCATCCATTTTAACAGCCTCCTTGAAATAATTTACTCTACTTCCAAAATTATCTCTAATTTTTGAATTTGTTATATACGCATAATTTGCAATTGTGGGCAAAAACTATTGTTAGTAAATCACTGGGGGCGATGGCTATGAAAAAAAACTTATATATAATATTATTAACACTATCACTGTTAATAAACATTGTTTTGGGCATGTTACATAGCAAAAATGGAAATTCAGCGCTTATAATAATTTCCATGATGACTCTTTTGCTTATAGGGTACATGCTTTACAAAAACAAAGTGTCCGAAATGATGCCTGTAAACCTAAAAAATGAATTTCCACCAAAAGAAAAAGAATCCAGCAAAAAAGTCAACATTACATTCAGAGATGTAGCAGGACTTGATGAGGTTATTGACGAGCTTAAAATCATCATAGATTTTATAAACAACACTGAAAAGTACGATAGAATGGGTGCCAAAATACCAAAGGGAATACTTTTTTACGGGCCACCAGGCACAGGCAAAACTTTGCTGGCAACCGCTTTGGCCGGTGAAACAAATTCTACATTCATATCAGCATCAGGTTCGGAATTTGTTGAAAAATACGTTGGTGTTGGAGCCAGCCGCATCAGAGCGCTGTTTGCAAGAGCTAAAAAATCGACACCAAGCATTATCTTCATAGACGAAATTGATGCTGTTGGAAGCAAGCGAAATAACGACAACAATTCTGAAAAAGATCAAACATTGAACCAGCTATTAGTTGAAATGGATGGGTTCAATAGCAATGACGGGATAATCGTAATAGGTGCTACAAATAGGCTGGATATGTTGGATGAAGCCCTTTTAAGGCCTGGAAGATTTGATAGGACTATTCACATAGGAAATCCAAACGTAAAAGCCAGATTAGAAATACTAAAAGTACATACGAGAAACAAACCTTTAGACAGTGACATATCGTTAGATGAAATCGCTAAAAAGACTCACGGCATGACAGGCGCACACTTATCATCTATATGCAATGAAGCAGCAATTCTTGCTGTAATAAGGCACAAGCAGAGAATAGGAAGAGAAGAATTTGATGAAGCTATAGAGAGGGTCGTTGCAGGTCTTCAAAAGAAAAATCCGGAAGTATTGGAGAAAGAGCGTAAAATTGCGGCGCACCATGAAGCAGGACATGCCATAATCGGAAAAATATTAAACTCCAGCACAGTCGAAAAAATATCAATCGTTCCACGTGGCGAAGCCCTTGGATACGTCTTGAACTTTCCAAAAGACGATGCTTTTTTGATGACAAAGACAGATTTAAAAAACAAGATAACTATGCTTTTAGGTGGACGTGCTGCTGAAGAGATAATGTTTAATGAAGTATCAACTGGAGCAGAAAACGACCTAAAAGAAGCCACAAACATTTCATACCAGATGGTGTGCAATTATGGAATGAGCGAATTAGGTCATAGAATATATGACATCAGGATGACAAAAACAACTGATAAAATCGATGCTGAAGTAAATAAAATAATCAATAACTGCTATACTAATGCAAAGAAAATTCTCTTAGAGAAAAAAGACAAGATAATCCTAATAGCAGAAAGACTATTGTCTAATGAGACGATAACGAGAGAAGAAATCGACGAATTGATGAAAGACGAAAAACAAATGTGCATATAAAATAGGCCTTTATTAGAGGCCTATTTCATTGTTTTTCTTCCCTTTTAATAGAAAAGACACAAACCCAATTACAATGTATGTAATGATTGAATTCCTGACAGTCACGTACGATATGTCACTGAAAAAGCCTTCTGGCAGCATCTGAATTAACCTATCTCGAGTAACATCTAATTGCCACAAATTATTGTCAAAAAAAATGTGGTGAAAATATATAAACCATTTGTTAAAATCCAATGACACTATAGTCCCTGTAATGAGTAAAAACAAAATCACAAAAAGCATACCTCGGTATGTATGATAAAATACATCCTCTTTTCTAAAATACAAAAACAAAAGAGCCAGGATATAAATAAGTATCATTAAGTTTCTCATCAAAAAACCGCTCTTAAAAAGCTTCCTGACATCTTTCATGTGATCTAATTCTCTCTCGTTAAAAACTTTTTGATTTTGTCCATCTATTAAAGCGTCTATTTGAAGGCTTTCAGATTTTCCATAAAGATAATCTTGAATCCTTAATGCAACTTTGCTTAATTGCGATCTATCCATCCCTGTAACGTACTCCACACCGTACTTATCAAATTCATGGATATAGAAATTCAAATTAAACGCCAAGTACTGCAGATTCGAAAGCAATACAATTAAAAATAAAAGCACAGTCATAATTATAGATACAATTTTATTTGTAACTTTCATTTATTACAATCCTTCCTTGACGTTTTTTAAAAGAGCTTCATACAAAAGCTTGCTGTTTTTCATGTCCTTGTACAGCTTTATTCTTTTATCAACACTTTCCATTATAGCAGCTTTAACATTTGACGTAGTCTCAAACTCCAAAGAGCTTTTTAAATAGTTTAAAAACTCATTTTCAAAATTCCCTGGAACAGGTATTATTCCTAAAAGCCTCCTCATGCGCACCTTTCTGTAATCAGGATTCATAAACTTTGTTATATCATCTATCATCGAAACAAGATTATTTATCTCATCTTCAACAATGCTCCCTTCTATTATATCTCCCGTTATGTCGTCTAATTCGTCGCTATCATCATTCATTAAATTTTCGTACTCAGCTAAAATTTCTATATCATTCAATATATCTTCATCTATTAATGTTTCTATCTCATTTTCAAGATAGTTCACATCGTTCAATAGCCTATTGTAATTGTAAAGCTCGAAATACCAATTAGAAATATTCTCGTTTAACATTTTTAAAAAATCTTTGACCTTTTTCTTTGTATATCTTTCCTCGTATATGCTGCTGTAAATATCAAAAAAGATCTTTGTCTTAGGCTCTTCATGCATGATATCCTCTATCTTTCTGTCTGATTTATAAAATATTAAAAGTCTATTTACAATCCTAATAAGTGAATAAACTATTTCCCTAACATCTTGTATCTTACTTAAAAGCACAATTGACTCCTTTAAGTACATTTCTAAATCATCTTTTGTGGCATTCTTTAAATCCAATGTTTGAAGCTCGTCTATCTTATTAGCAATCTCAGCAAACTTGTCGCCATAACCTTCTACCAATTTTCCGTAAAAATTCTCCTCTATCTCAAAAATGCTCTGCAGAAGTTTTTCGTAGCCAGTGTATTCATGGATCAAGCCACTTTTCATGTAATCAAAAAATCTCTTTCTGGAAAGAGCAAAAGGTATAGCTGATATAACTTCCTGGATTCTCTCAAATTTCTCATCTTCATTCTCAAAGACAAACTCTTTAATTTTATCGTAAAACTCTTCAATGCTTATATTGATTTCATTCTGATTAAAAATTTTTAATTTATCATTAAATACATCACTGCAGTACCTTGCCTCCACAAAATACCCAAATAGCACTTCAAGATCTGATTCTAGCTTATCTTTTTCCTCTTGAAGCGTTTTTATGATGTTCTCTCTAATCTTTAAGTCTATCTGCCTGTAATGTCTAATCCGGCTGACAACATCTCTGTAGCTTTCAACAGTACCATATAGTTCGTCATTTACAGCTTTTACAAATTTTAAAACACCATTTCTCTTTAAAATGATGTCATAAAGATATACAGATTCATATATAAGTTCTAAGACGCAAATAGTCATAATTATGCTTTTTTGCTTTTTAAATACCTCTTTAAGTGCTTTTGAAATATTAGTTTCATCATTGCCGTCCTCAATTAGTATCTTTTTAAGTTTTTGAATCTCATCATGATGCATTGTTACACCTCGCAATTATGAATTTTTAAGCATTTTTGATAAATCATCCAATAAAGAATAATCATCATCTTCTAAGCTAACCGCCGATTGCAAATGAGCAGTTCCCAACTCATCAGATGCAATCTTTTTTTCAAGCTGTAATAGCAATTCCTTAATTTCAAAAAAGTTCTTCTTTATTTCCTGATTGTCTTGTTGCAAATCCATCAATATTTTATTTAAAGAAACCTTTAAATTTTCACTTTTTTTCTCCTTAGCCATGTTCTCATTTATGAGCTTTACAATATGCTTATCGAATTCTACACCTATATGCTCCAGAGTCATTTCCAAACGTCTTTTTTCCTGTCTTAAATCCTCCAATCTTTTGTTTAAAGATGCTATTTCCTTCTCCTTGTTTTCCAATGCCTTCTTTAAATTGTCCACCTCAATTATATTCTTTTTTTCTTCTTTTATCAATTTATCGTGCAATTTTTCTACTTCTCTTTCAAGCTTTTTAACCTTTTTGTGTAAATCTCCACCATCTTTTTGAATCATTATTCCATCATCGTCTTTTACCGACGCTGTATTAGCCACGTCGACGTTTAATTCTATGGCTTTATTAATTATATCACCAAGTTCCTGCCTGTTGTCAATAAGAAGTGCAGAAATGACATTATCACGCCCATAATTGCAGCATAGCTCAACGATGTTTTCTTCTATTTCTTTAGCATCCATCTCGCTTATTTTCTCATAAAGGTCTTTTTTTAAAACTTTCCATGCATCTATTAAATCATCATAGTTAAAATTTCCTTTCAATATTTCTTGCCTCAGTATAGGAACGATTTTTGATGGAGGACTGGATTTTTCGTTTAGCCTAAATC
>JASBVU010000171.1 GCA_029960905.1 Thermoanaerobacterium sp. | reverse complement strand
GGCGAGGAGTTTTCCGTTATACTTCCAAATTTAACAGCAGAACAGGCATGTGTGATTGCTGAAAGGATAAGATATGAAGTAGCATCTAAACCGATAAAGACCGATGCTGGTGATATAAATATAACTGTAAGTGCTGGAGTCGCCGATTTCCCAAATAAAGCGGAATCAGCAGAGAAGCTTATAAGCCATGCTGACAGAGCTCTTTATGCTGGATGTAAGACAAAAGGAAGAGACAAAGTTGCAGTATATGAGATGTAAATCTTCATAATATCTTCATTTTGATAGGATACAATATATGTAAGTGATTTTTGTTAAGGAGGAATTCAAAATGGAGATATTTAGGTATATATTTGACAGCAAGTATAGAGAAAAAGTTTCAAACGAGTTTACACAGCAAGTCATTACATTAAGTGATGAAGCAGAAAAATCTGTTTCTGATGCTTACAATCAAATCGATCAAAATGTCGATGATGGCAATAAAGACTAATAAATGCCGGTTTAAACCGGCATTTATGTTATACTATATTATGATTGAAATTGAATTTGCTGTGGGAGAAGGTATGAAGCATGAGTATTTCTGAAAGGGATATTGAGATAATTAAAATACTATTAAATAGTGATGATCCTTTAGTTGTTGATGAGCTTGCAGAAAAGCTGAATGTTTCTAACAAGACGATTAGAAATGATTTAAAAAAAATAGAAGAATACTTGGTTAGAAGAGGTTTAAAATTATTAAAAAAACCTGGAACCGGTATTATGATTGAAGGCCCCGAAAACAAAAAGCTGGATCTTTCTACTGAATTAAGCAGCTATGCAAAATTTATGGAGCCATTTTCTCCGGAAGCGAGGAAAAATTATATATTAAGAAGGCTTTTTATGAGCAATAAAAATATAACTATTAAGGAACTTTCAGATGAACTTTATGTAAGCAAAGTCACAATTCACAAAGACCTTGAAGCAGTGGAAGAATGGCTTTCAAAGTACAACTTGAAATTGATAAAGAGAACTAATTATGGCATAGAGATATCTGGAGATGAAGAAAATTGGCGAAATGCTGCAGCAAGCTTAATAGTTTCTAATAAAGGTCAGGATGAAATTAAGGAACTTTTATATGATGATTACACGGGCAGAATAGATTATAAGACGCTAACACGATTAAAGGAACTAATTGACATTGACTATAAAAAATTAGAAAAAATAGTATCTAATATGGAGTCAAGGTTGGAGTTTAGGTTTTCTGACGAAGCTTTTATTAGTCTAATTATACATATAGCAATATCAATGGAAAGGCTTAGAATGAATAAAGATATAAGGTTATCAAAAGATGTATTAAATAAATTAAAAAGACATGAAGAATATACTATCGCAGAAAAAGCCGCAAAAGAGATTGAGGAGAATTTTGATATAAAATTACCTGATTCAGAAGTTGGATATATTTTGCTTCACATATTAGGCGCAAAAATGCAGCAGAACAGACTCGATGACATAGATATTGAAATAAAAGAAGATGAAAATATTGATATAGCTGTTACAATGGCAAAAGAGATAATAAAAATAGCAGAAAAAGCTTTGTCTGTTGATTTTAGTGGAGACAGCCAGCTTTTAAATGGATTGATATTGCATTTGAAGCCGACTATAAATAGATTAAAATACGGATTGACGCTTCGCAATCCTATATTAGATCAAATCAAAGAAAATTATCCAGACATTTTTGGCGTAGCTTGGATGACCAGTACGGTTTTTGAAAAGTACATTGGCAAAAAAGCAGGAGAAGAAGAACTTGGATATATTACTTTGCATTTAGGTGCGGCTTTCGAAAGAGCAAAAAAGCCTCTTAAGGCTTTAGTTGTTTGTTCCAGTGGAATTGGGACATCACAGCTTTTAGCTGTAAGATTGGAAAGATGTTTTAGAAATGTAGAAATAGTGGATATAGTATCGTCCCTATCACTTAACGATGTAATGTCAGATAATGTAGATTTTATTATATCTACTGTACCTGTTGAAAGCAAAAAACCAGTTGTCAATATAACGCCGCTTTTGACACAAAGTGATATAAAGAAATTAGAAAATTTTATAGATGAATATTATGAAAGTAAAAAAGTAGTTGACGTAGAAATCCTTGATGTAGGTAGAGAATTTAGAGAAAAAAGAATGGTGCTCAAGTATATAGTATCCGAATTAATCAGAATAGGTTACGTTAAAAATGAGTATTTAGATGATGTACTAAACAGAGAAAAAATTTCCTCTACATATGTTGGCAATGGTATCGCGATACCACATGGGAACCCCGAAAATGTAAATAAATCTGTCATTTCAGTTACGCGCTTAGAAAAGCCTGTAAACTGGGGTGATGGCGATGTGACAGTGGTCATAATGGTGTCAATAAATGCTGCTGATATAAAATATGCCAGTAAGTTTTTTAGGAAACTTTATAATAATATCGACGATACGAATTTTAAAGAAAATTTACTTAAACTGAAGGACAAAAAAGAAATCGAAAAATTATTGATGAATAATGTGTTGTAAGGCGGTATAAACCCGCTTTTTTTAATTGAATCATAGATTAGTATATGATTTTATACGATACAATTAATGATAAACTATTACCACATTAATAAGGAATAAAAAATAAACGATTAACATATTGAAAATAGTCAAATACGAAGATATAATTTATACAAGAAGTGATGATACATTAGTAAATATTTTTACCTTAGTGATGTGGCAACAAAATTTATCAATTCATTTAATTGCATATTGGAGGGAATTTATATGATAATAAACGAAAATTTAATCACACTAGACTTAGAAGCGAAAGACAGAGGAAGTGCCATAATAGAGTTATCACAACTTGCTTTTAATGAAGGTAAAGTCACTTCTGTTGATGATTTTGTTAAAAGTGTGTTTGAAAGAGAGAAGACATATACAACAGGTGTTGGCAATGGTATCGCGATACCACATGGAAAATCAGATGCTGTAAAGGAGGCGATGATAGTATTTGGAAAATCAGCCCATGGTATAGAATGGGATTCTTTCGATGGAGATCCGGTAGAAATAATATTTTTATTGGGGATTCCAAGCAATAACGTAAATGGAATTCATCTTAAGATCTTATCACAATTATCAAGAAAACTTATGGATGAGAAGTTTGTGGAGAGGCTTAAAAAAGCTGATGTTAAAAGTGATGTTTTAGAAGCTTTAAGTGACATAAATATCGAGTAAAAGGAGGAATTCATGATGAAAGAGGAACTAAAAAGAGTTAGAGAATATCTTATGACTGGCGTATCTTACATGATACCAATTGTTGTAATTGGTGGTGTCTTGATTGCGTTCTCAATTGCCTTAAGTGGTGTGCAAGCAGGTAAAGGTGCTGTCATAACAAACCCTGTGCTTAAAAACATGAACGACATAGGTTCTGCAGCATTTTCCATGATGGTACCTGTTCTTGCTGGGTTCATAGCGTTTGGAATTGCGGACAGACCAGGTATAGCGCCTGGGCTTGTTGGCGGTGTTTTAGCAAACCAGCTGAAAGCGGGCTTTTTGGGAGGAATAGTAGCCGGATTTATTGCGGGTTATGTGGCTAGGTGGATAAAAGGCTGGAAAGTTCACAAAAACTTAAGGCCTATAATGCCTATCTTTGTGATACCAATATTGACATCACTTATTGTAGGCGGTCTTATGATATACATCTTAGGTAATCCTATTGCATCAGCAATGGAAGCTATGACTAATTGGTTAAAATCGATGTCTACTGGAAATGCTATAGTTTTGGCTTTAATAATGGGTGCTATGATTGCATTTGATATGGGTGGCCCTGTCAACAAAGTTGCATTTTTGTTTGGTGCAGCCATGATAGGTCAAGGAGTGTATACGATAATGGGTCCAATTGCGGCTGCTATCTGTACTCCTCCATTAGGTATGGGTGTTGCAACACTTTTGGCTCCTAAAAAATATACAAAAGTAGAAAGAGAAGCAGGATATGGTGCGCTGGCAATGGGCTTAATTGGTATTACTGAAGGTGCTATACCATTTGCTGCAGGCGATCCTTTGAGAGTTATCCCGTCTATTATGATAGGCTCATCTATATCTGCAGCTGTTGCAGCGATATTTAAAGTTGGTGACCATGCACCGCACGGTGGCCCTATAGTACTGCCCGTTATAGATAACAAAATAGGGTTTATAGTTGCGGTTTTGATTGGAATTGCGGTGACAGCTTTAATTGTTAATAGTTTAAAGAAAAATGTTGCAGAAGATGAAAATGAAGATGAAGAAGTAACAGCATGATATTTGTGATATCATAAAATAGTAATAATATACTAAAAAGAGGTCGATGCAAAATGAAAATTGTAGCAGTTACAGCTTGTTCTACGGGGATAGCGCACACGTATATGGCTGCTGAAGCATTGGAGAAAGCAGCAAAGCAACTAGGTCATAAAATCAAAGTGGAAACACAAGGTTCAATAGGCATTGAAAACAAAATATCAAAAAAAGAAGTAGATGAAGCAGACTTAGTGATATTTGCAGCAGATGTGTCAGTAAAAGAAGAGTCTAGGTTCAAAGATAAACCAATTTATAAAGTAGAGGCGCAAAAGGCTATAAAAAACGCAAAAGCAGTCGTCGAGGAAGCACTTAAGATACTACAAAAATGAGGAGGTTAACCTCCTCGTTTTATTATGTTTTGATTTGTTTTCACAGACAAACTTTAATTAATTTGATTTTTATGATATGATAAATTGTGAAGGTTGGATAAGTGAAGTATGTTTGCAAAAACAGTCTATAAATGATACACTATTTTTATCATTTGCCATTTAATAACTGTTGGCAAAATATTATAAACACTTAAAATTGTACTACTATTATGCTATAATATCTATTAAAGTCAAATGAGGAGGAAAA
>JASBVU010000170.1 GCA_029960905.1 Thermoanaerobacterium sp. | reverse complement strand
GTTGACATTTCTAATTTTCTCAACATCTATGCCGAGGCTTTTTCTATCAACAGCCACAGATACCCATTGGCATGAATGGGATATGCTGAAAAATATGTTTTTATCCTTCAAAAAAGGCTTCCCGTATTCATTATTATAAATCACGATATCCTCATTATTTAATCCAAATTTTTCTGTCAATATAATCCTAAACATCACATCTGCCAAAAGCGTTCTTATAGCATCTTCACGCTTTTTAATCTTGTTTACCCTTAATCTCTTTTCTTCTGAAACAAAAGCTGACAGTTTGCTGTATTCATCTTCATCAATATCTCTGCTTACTTTTACAGCGTATACCTCTACCATTAAAAATTCCTCCGAAAACCATCAATATGAAATCCTAAATTGCTTTTATTCACCTTTATATAAGGAAACCATTCTTTAGGAAATATCTTAATGTATTTTTTATGCAAAAATCTTTCATCTATAAGCAAAATTATTCCCTTATCTTCTTCCGTTCTTATGACACGTCCTGCTGACTGCATGACTTTGTTAAAGCCGGGATAAAGGTAAGCAAATTCATAGCCCAGTCCATATTTCCTCTCAAAATACTCTCTAATTATATCCCTTTCAAGACATATCTGCGGTATGCCTACACCTATTATTATGGCTCCTATCAAACGGTCTTTTGTCAAATCGATACCTTCTGAAAAAACACCACCCAGTACACAAAAGGCCAAAACACCATTTTGACCGTCTTCAAACATGCGCAAAAAATCATCTTTTTCATTTTCTTTCATTGTGCTTTCCTGCTTAAGTAAATAGCCTGCACCCCTCTCCTTGTAAATCTCGTACACCATGTTTAAATATTCATAAGATGGAAAATATACAATGTAATTTCCATCTTTCTTTGATACTGCTGTATGTATATACTCAACTATTTCCCTCAAAGTTTTTTCTCTGTCTTTGTATTTTGTAGACACATCATCTGCAATAAGTATCATCCTGTTTTTAATATCAAATGGCGAATCAAGACAAACACCATAATCTTCTCGGCTACCACCTAATAAAGACATATAATACGTCATAGGAATAAGCGTTGCAGAAAAAAACACAGTGCTTCGCACCTTTTTAAGTGTTTCACTAAGCAACTTAGAAGGATCTAAGCAAAATAGTTTGACTTTTACATCATCGCCTTTTTTCTCAACATAAGTTGTGTACGACCCATCGTACATATCAGAAATTTTCAAGTATCTAATCACTTCAAAATACAGATCTATGATGGCATCTTTAACAAATGACTTTCTTTCATTTGAAAGAAACAATTCTGCTTCACCCGTAAATTGCCTTAAATAACCGTTTAAATCACTAAATATCTCATTAGTCACAAAATAGTTATTTTCGTCACATTGCCTTTTCAATTTAAGAAATGTTGAATTAATTTTTGACAATGCCTTTTCAAGCTTGATGCTTTCACCCTTAACCTTTTTCTTTAACGACAAAAAATCTTTTTTGAATAATTCCGCTGAAAACATCTCCCTTGATCTATCCACCAAATTGTGGGCTTCATCCACAAGAAGTGTAAAATCAGTTTTGTCTTGAAAGAACCTTTTAAGTCCAACGTTTGGATCAAAGACGTAATTGTAATCGCATATAACAACATCTGACCACAAAGACAAATCAAGCGATAGCTCAAAAGGGCATACCATGTGTTTTTTTGCGTACTCCTCAATTTTTGCCCTATTAAAATCATCTTCATTTAAAATCATATCCATTATAGCATCATTTATCCTATCATAATGTCCTTTTGCAAACATACATGCTTCAGGCGTACATTCGGTTTTTTCATTAAAGCATATTTTCTCTTTAGCGGTTAAAACCAATATTTTTACTTTAAGCCCTTTGCTTCTCAGTGTATTAAATGACTCCTCTGCCACCGTTCGGGCTATCGTCTTTGCTGTAAGGTAAAATATTTTTGAAGTTAACCCTTTTTTCATCGCCTTCAAAGATGGGAAAATTGTAGATATGGTTTTCCCTATTCCAGTTGGTGCTTGGACAAAAATATTTTTCCCATTTTCAATCGCTTTGTAAACAGATGCCATAAGCTTTTTTTGGCCTTTTCGAAAATCTTTATATGGAAAATCAATTTTTTCTATGGAACTGTTTCTTTCCTTTATCCAATTGTATGACATGCTTGCCCAATTATAATACTTCTTAATAAGGTCATCAAAAAAAGTTTTTAGCTCATCTATAGAATACGTGTATCTCAAATATTTAATCTCGTCATTATCGATTTGATAATACGTAAGCTGAACATCTATGGTAGTCAAGCCATTTTGAACTGAATAAATGTATGCATAACATTTTGCCTGCGCTAAATGCAGAGGATTGTAGTATCCATCTATTTCACCTAAATTGGCACTCGTAGTCTTTATCTCATCAATTGTTACATTGCCATTATCTACAATGATGCCGTCTGCGCGACCTTCTACAGCAATGATAAACTCATCAAAATCTTCTTCATATCTTAATGTTACTTCTTTTTTGTAATTTTCGCCTTTAGAACTTTGAATTTTTTTGTGAATCTTTGTGCCTTCTAATGCCCTTAAATTGCTGCCACCAAAAAATTCATTGTTTAAATCTCCACACCTCAATATGAATTCAACCAAGTCTCTGACTGAAATCTTTATCTTTTCTTTAACCATCGCATCAAGTCCTTTAACACATCTATGGAAGTAGAAAATTTCTCGAATTGAATTATAACATAAATTTATTTAAGATGGTATAATATATGAGTAAATACGCATAGAAAGGGCTGTTCTTTTGATGGAAATACCAGTAGACCTTTTAAATGGCATAGAAGAAGAATCAAGTAAGATACCTATAAATAAATTGATTTCTTTAGTTTCTGACATTTCTAATCGCTACAGAAATACTGATGACAAGCACATTTCTTCATACGAAGAAGCCATTGCATACATCTCATACAGGATGCCTGCTACATTTGCAGCCATATATGCAGTTTTAAAAGATGTAAAAGAAATATGTGGTGATGATATTAATCCAAAATCGATTTTGGATGTAGGCGCTGGACCAGGTACTGCAATGTGGGCAGCAACTTCAATATGGAATGGAATGGATAAAATAACACTTTTAGAAAAAAACAAGAACATGATAAAAATCGGCAAAAAGCTGTCGTCTAACTCAAACAATAGCTCTATTAAAAATTCTATTTGGATAGAAGCCGACTTGGAAAATTTGCCTATATTGCCTAAACACGACATGGTAATTGCCTCGTATTCCATAGGTGAGATGAATGAAATCTCACAACACGACGCACTTAAAAAACTGTGGGAAGCTGCTAACAATGTGCTCATAATAATAGAACCCGGAACAAAATCGGCCTTTTCACAAATTAAAAAATTAAGGGATATTTTGATATCCTGTGGTGGTTATATAATAGCACCATGTCCACACGCTAATGAATGTCCAATAAATGATAATGACTGGTGCCACTTTTCGTCTCGTGTGCAGCGAACAAGCATACACCGAAAAGTCAAAAATGGGCAACTTTCGTATGAAGATGGAAAATTCTCGTATATTTGTGTGTCAAAAAAGCCTTGCAAGACGATAAAAAGCAGAATTATAAGACATCCACAGATAAGAAAAGGCCACATAATATTGGATTTGTGCACAAAAGATGGCATCAAGAAATTCACAGTCAAAAAAAGCGATGGAGATATTTATAAGAAAGCCAGAAATTCGAAATGGGGTTCTGTTTTTGAATGAAAAAACGCATTATGAAACATTTCACGTCAATAAACTTGATGTAAAATAATATATTGTAGTTTGCGTAACAATAGATACATCCATAAAAACATGTATCATAAGCGCAGATGTTCAATAGTTGCCAATAAACTTTAATAACTCTTCTCAGTTGTATTTCTCGACAAATTGTGCTGGTGTAAGTATCTCCGGTTTTTCAATCTTCAAATCATAAAAATCTTTATCACCTGTAATTAAAACATCTACATCTTCTGTGATAGCCGACACCAAAACGGGCAAATCTTTTTTGTCGCGAATATCTGGATACTTGTGTATATCTATTTTTTCAATTGTATAAGTATACTCAAAAGGCAATTCTGAAAGAAATGTGCCCAAGTCCTGGTATTTTGCAGGAAATTTTCGTCTGATTACCGTCTTAAGCTCATCAATAATATAAGATGGCAATACAATAGTATGTTGATCTGTAATAATGTCGACTAATTTTTGCATTCTGGATGTAGGAAAAAGAAAAATTGAAATAAGAACATTTGTATCAATCATTATTCTCATAACGTTCTTTCCACATTTCTTTCCTTATTTCATTCACCATATCCACTACATCCTGCTCATTTTTCAGACCAAGTCGTTCTGCCTCACCTTCAAAAGCCTTTTGAATGTTCATAAAAGCTACCTTTGCAGCATTAGCAAAAATAATTTTATCACCTTCTTCAATAAAAATTACTTTATCACCGTCTTTAAGATTAAGCTTCTTGCGAATATCAATAGGAATCGTAATTTGGCCTTTACTAGTAATTTTTGCAATTTCCATCTTCCACACCCCTTCCTTACTTTCCTTACTAATATTATATTCTTTTTATGTAAAAATATCAACTCTCACAAATTTTAATTTAAGTAAGCACTGGATTATTGATTAGTTTTCTGTTATTCTTTTACTATGAGATATTTGCTTTCACTTCTACGGTTAATATTATTATAGTCTAACAACATATTAATACCATAGAAACGAGCATTTATCTATATATTTTTATTAAAATTTTTTCATGTATGCTTATTGTGGTAATTTATGCAAATGAATTTTATTATTTATATAGTAACTCTTAATAAGAGAGGCTCTAAAACGCATAAATTAACTGATGATGGTCATGTTGT
>JASBVU010000169.1 GCA_029960905.1 Thermoanaerobacterium sp. | reverse complement strand
TCATATTTCAACAGATACGATGAGAATACTGCAATAGAGAAAATTATTTCACATTTTGACACATCATCTGAGGCATATACAATCATGAGCGATATATTTTTTTTAAACGGCAAGTATCAGCAATCGCTAAAATTCATAGACATGGCACTAAATTCATTAAAAAATAATATAACGTATTGTATAAAAGGAAGAACATTGATGTATTTACACAGATATGATGAAGCTGTAGAATATTTTGAAATGGTGGACGGCGGTGAATACACCATTGATAGCTATATTAATAATATTATTTGCCGCTTATTAACTGGCAAAGGCATTAAAAATCCAATGTTATCATTAAAAAAACGCTTTATAGAAGCTTATAAGGTATTTTTCAAATTAGATTTATTGCTTAAAAAAGGTGTCATATTGCCAATAGGCGTCAAAGACACTGGCACATATACAAATGTTATTTTTTTAATTCTCGACAAATTATTTGAAATTCAAGAATTTGATTTGTTTGAAAAATCTTTAAATATGCTTAATATGGTGAATGAGAAAGATGTTTTGTTGAGATTGGGGAAGCTTTATTATCGACATGGAGCATACAAACTTGCAGAAGAAGAACTGACACGTTCTATGAAGCTCTTTGATATAATCGATGAAGAAGGAATGATTATATTAAGCAATTTATGTGGGAAAAAGGAAGATAAAATTAGTTAATTGTTTTGATTTTTGATTGTAGGGGTGATGGAATGCCTTCTATCATTATACAGCCATCTATAAAAGATACATCATTAGAATCAGGGTACCCAAACAGCAATAGAGGGAGTGATCCTACACTTTGGATTGGGCGGTACTACATTGGTTCATCTGGCAAATCAGTGTACAGAGCTCTTATACAATTTGATTTGGGAATGTTGCCACAAGATTCTATTGTGGTTGAAGCCATTTTAAAGCTTTATTTTGACTATGCGACAAACGCATCAATTCCTGCGTATATTACACCATTTTTAATTGTGGATGAATGGGATGAAAATACAGCAACATGGAATAATGCGCCGAATATTGACGAAACAGTATTTGGCTCTACCAAAGCCGTGACAAAAGAAGGATGGTATGGATGGAATATAACGAATATAGTTAATGGATGGATAAGTGGGCTTTACGTAAACAATGGGATAATGCTTAAAACGCCAGAAGTACAGAACTTTGAAACGAAAAGTTTTTATTCGAAAGATGAAACTATAAACATTTCGCTAAGACCAATGTTGCAACTGACTTATATAACTGGATATCCCTTTACGTTAAATGAAAGAAGATTTGTGAAGGCGAAATCTACTTACACAGTATATGATGAGGAAAATTTTACAGATGTATATGACTGCTCATCTTACAACAAATATACGTACTTTGTATATAATACAAGTGAAAATTCAGTTATAATAAAACTTCTCATAAGCCCTGGTGATGATTTGTGGATAGAGGATGGCAATGAAATAATTTTGGATTCTGGCAAAGCAGTTGCATTGGTACCGTATCTATTTTCTCAATATTCAAGGCTATCTTATAAAAACAAGGACACAGGGAAAGGAGCAAACATTACTGTATGGTTTGAAGCCCAAGTTTAAAAAATGCGGCACAAATTTTAAAAATGCATTATAATATTAATAGTATAATATCAAATGAAGAGGGATATTTTAAATGAATAAGACAAAGGAAAAGATATTTAATGCGGCAATAGATATAATTTCTCAAAAAGGTTTTTACAAATCCACAATGGATGAAATTGCAGATAAGGCGGGTGTTGCTAAGGGAACTCTTTATTATCATTTTAACAGTAAAGATGATATATTGATCTTCTTGATAGACGAAGGATTGTCACTTTTAAAGAATCAGATACTGGAAAAAATAAGCCACATGAAAAATTCTATAGAGAAACTAAGAGAAATAATTGTAGTTCAGTCGAAATTCTTATTTAAGTATAAAGACTTTGTTCTGATATTGCTAAGTCAATTATGGGGAAAGGAAGAGATTCAGAATAGCTTTAGGGAAAAAATATACGATTATTTAAAGATTATTGAGGACATCATCGATGAAGGAATTGAAGAAAAGTTGATAGAAAAATGTGACAAAAAGCTGCTGTCTTCTGCTTTTTTTGGCATGATAAGTTCTCTTATTATCTTTCAATTTAGAAATAATGATGTTATAGACCCAGAACATATAGCGGATAGTGTTATTGAATATACATTTAACGGTATCCATTATAGAGATTAATCTTTATAATGGTTTTTTTATTGACTTTTAAGGGCAAAGATACTATAATAAGTTAGAACTGACTGGTCAGTATAAAAAATATTGGAGGTGTATTTATGATAGGTGTGATTTTTAATGAGCTTAAAAGATTGGCCCAAAACAGATTTATTAGGTTAGCAGTCATAGTGATTATTTTTATGCCACTATTGTATAGTTTTCTTTATTTGTATGCATTTTGGGATCCATACGGTAAGCTAGACAAACTTCCAGTTGCCGTTGTGAATCAGGATAGAAGTGTAGCATATGACGGCAAATATAAAAATTTTGGGAATGATATTGTAAAGGAATTGAAAAATAACCATGACTTTAAATGGAATTTTGTAAACTACGATGATGGTTTAAACGGTTTAAAAGGCAACAAATATTATTTTATGATAGTAATACCTAAAGACTTTTCTAAAAATATTTTAAGTGTTAATGGCAATGATGTGGAAAAAGCTCATATTCAGTATATGACAAACGACAAGAAAAATTTTCTGGCGACACAGCTTGGAAATAAAGCTGTAGAAAATTTGATGCAAAAAATATCTAATACAATAAGAAAAAACTATATAGATACTGTTTTTTCAAACGTTGAAAACATGGGAAATGGTTTGAAACAGGCCTCTTTGGCGGAAAGACAATTATCAGATGGCGCAAAAATGCTAAATGACGGTGTTTCAAAATTAAATGACGGCATTAACAAAGCCTTAACTGGTACAAATCAATTAAAAGATGGATTATACAATTTAAGCATTGGGGTAAATAACGCATCTTATGGTGCGTCAAATTTATCAAATGGTGTGCAAATTTTATCTCAGAAGTTAAATGAGGTAGACAAAAACAGCAATTTGATTTTAAATGGAATGGATAGTCTAAAAAGCGGTTTAAATGGAGTTAATCAGGGTCTTGACGCAATAAGTAATAGCATAAAACAATTGAAAAGCGGTTCAACTGCTGTAACCAATGGATATGATCAAATTGGACAGAATTTATCGTCATTTTTAACAGAATTCGAATCTGTTAACAGTGGATTGAATGATATTCAAATGAATTTAGATAGTGCTGTCGTTGCATTAAACAATTATGTTAATAAACATCCTGAAGCCATGTCAGATGCGGATTTTAAGACGGCGATTACTGTGGTGTCAGAATCTAATTCAGGATTAAAACAAATAATTAATGGCCTTGAAACAAACAAGGCTAAAATGGGCGTTCTGAATGATTCTCTTAAGGAATTAGACAGTGCTACTAATAATTTAGCAATTGGATATGACAAATTGAATAGTGGCGTATCTCAATTGCAGTCAGTTGTAACACAAATTTTAAATGGTGAAAACAATTTGAGCAATGGCATTTCTAATTATACTAATGGCATATCTATGCTAAACAAAAAAATGAGTGTAGTTGCATCTGGACTTTTAAAACTGGATGACGGACTTAATGCATTAAAACAAGGTGCTTTTAGTTTATACAATGGCTCTACAAACCTAAATAGTGGGTTAATGACGATATCAAGTGGCAGCAAACAAATTCAAGTGAATATGGAAAAACTATATGAAAATCAAGCCATTCTTTACAAAAAGCTTAATGATGCATCAAACAAAATAGAAGTGATGAGCACTAGCGATGGGAAAAAGGATATGATAAATGAACCTATTATCCTTGATACTAAGAGATTAAATCCAGTAGCTAATTACGGCATTGGATTCACACCATATTTCATACCTTTATCACTTTGGGTAGGTGCATTGATTTTATTCTTTATAATTGATATTTACGATAAAAATGGCTATAAAGATATTACCAATGCTTCAATTGTTATAGGAAAACTGCTGAGTTTAAGCATCTTAGGTATTTTTCAATCGATAGTTTCTGGTTTTGTCTTGATAGAAGCACTTAAATTGCCTGTAAACAATTTGTTTTACTATTACTTTATAAATGCCGTAATGTCTGTAGTTTTTGTGTTTATTATTGGCTTTTTTGTGATGCTTTTTGGGATGGCAGGAAAGTTTTTTGCTGTTGTGCTTTTGATGCTGCAGTTGACATCGTCTGGTGGTGTTTTTCCTATGGAATTAGAGCCTAAATTCTTTAACGTTTTAAATCCATTTTTCCCAATGACATATGGTACACAAGCATTGAGAGAAGCTATTTCAGGCTCTAATACAGGATTGATTACTCATGATTTATTTGTCTTAGCATGTTTTGGAATTTTATTTATGCTTTTATCAATTTTGCTGTCAGGGAAAGTAGGCGATAAGAATAAAATTGATGAAAAGCTGAATGCGACAAATTAAAATATTTCACATAAGATTCACATAAATATTTAATAATTTTGAAACAATCAATAATTATAATTCTTATATAGAGCATAGCGAGATTACTTTGCTTTTATAGCGGCTCGCCATGCTTTTTGTTTTATGTTGTTATCATAATAAAATTTATCTTATGTGATGGGGGAATACGCATGAAAATAAGAAAGGCGATAATACCTGCGGCAGGGCTTGGGACAAGGTTTTTGCCTGCGACAAAAGCACAGCCAAAAGAGATGCTGCCAATAGTAGACAAGCCCACAATTCAGTATATAGTAGAAGAAGCTGTAAACTCGGGTATAGAAGATATTCTCATAATAACCGGAAGAAATAAAAGAGCCA
>JASBVU010000168.1 GCA_029960905.1 Thermoanaerobacterium sp. | reverse complement strand
TTCATATTCTAACAACTAACCAGGGGGATTTTACACAAAAATTTGGACTTGACCGGTATAAAAAAATAATTTCAAAAAACAATCCTAAATCAGAAATTTTTTGTTTTAATAAATTTCGGGTTTTCCTCTTGACTTTTATTTTATAACTATCGATAATGTTAAAAGAAGTATCTTCTTTATTTTGATAAAAATAAAGGTGGAGGTATAAATGAAAACTTATTCTCCTTTACGATATCCAGGCGGTAAAGGATTTTTATATCGCTTTGTTGCTGAAATAATCGATTTTAATTCATTGAATGGCTATAATTATGTTGAACCATACGCTGGTGGGGCCGGTTTAGCATTAGCATTGCTATTCAATAAAAAGGTAGAAAGGATAATTTTAAATGATATAGATCCAGCTATATATTCTTTGTGGTTTAGTATTTTAAATTATCCAGAAGAACTGTGTCAGATGATAGAAAAAACGTCGATAACTATTGAAACTTATAAAGAAATAAAGAAAAAATTTAAAGAACCAACTGATATATTAGAATTAGGTTTTGCTACACTTTTCTTAAATAGAACTAACCGTTCCGGTATACTAAACGCTGGCCCGATAGGAGGATACTTACAAACCGGGAAATACAAAATTGGTTGCCGTTTTAACAAGGAACGAATTATTGACATTATTAAGAATATATCCGCAATGAAGAATAAAATAGAAATATACAATTTGGATGCTGTTGATTTTTTGAATAAAGTTATCAACAACAGAAAAAAACTTTTTGTTTTCTTAGATCCACCGTATTATCATAAAGGTAGTGAACTTTATACTAATTTTTATAAAAAAGAAGACCATGCTTATTTAGCTCATTTTGTTTTAACCAATATGGCAAATATTCCTTGGGTAATGACGTATGATTTAGCAAGTGAGGTTATGGGATTTTATTCTGAAAAAATACCTTATATATTCATCGATGTTACTTACACGGCAGGAACTATTAAGAAAAAACAAGAGATAATGTTTTACAACAAAATAATAGTCCCTTCTAGAATTGAAGGGACGGAAAATATTGTTTTTTAAATTATTGTTGTTTGACATAACTTTTAGTAAATATTTCTAAGATTTTAACACCAGGGTTAAGACTTATAGAGGCAAATTTATGTGCCAAAGCAATTGGTAAAACCGCATCTTCATAAAGGTCAATACTAATTCTATTGAGTAAATCTAATACCACTGGTAAAGTATCATAAGCTTCATGTTTAAAGATATATTCTTTAAAAGCCACGTCTGTTTTTTCTGGGACTGGGTATGGAAGTGAAAGGACATATTTTTTACCTTTATCTGAATAGAAAAGGAAATCTTGTCCATAAAGAACTTCTTGACCAAAATATTTATTTCGTTTGGGACGCTTTTGAACATATTTAAAACGATATTCATCATTTACAAGCATAAAAGAATTATAAGGAATATTAATACCCTGTTGTTTTAGTTTTTCTTCTAAAATAGTAAAATGGTCTTTTAGCCTTCCGCTTTTGATAATACCGAAATACACAAATCCTTCGCTTTTAAGCTGATGTAAATATTGAAGTATATGTGCATGAAGTTTAGCAGGTTCTCCATAAAGGGCAAGAGGACCATCTATTATAAAAGCAGTATTTTTTAAAAGATTTCTCAGGAATGAGTTATTTTGTATTGTTTGTATGAGGTTTAAAACAACTAGATGTTCGTTTACTTGCGAGAACCTAGAAAGAATAGAACCTGTTCCCCATTCTTCATCTAATGCTTCATGAAGACGAAGCCAATCAGAAAGATATATATCTTCACCACAAGTCGGACATTTACCAACATAGCTATTTAAACTGTTCAAATCCCACTCAATATTTCTATGGCATTCAGGGTTAGGACATAAAAAAGAAATCTTGTCATCTTTCGATTTTAGGATAATATATAGGGTATCAAGCAAAGACAAACTATTAAATGGCTTTTGTGAAAAAAATTCATAAAGAGCTAATCTTATAGATTGAATTGGGCTAAGATTGTTTTTTAATATAACATTATGCCCAGGAGTTACGAAAGTAAGTAAAGAAGAATTAAACATATCGTTAAATTTTTGAGGATCAATAAATTCGCTTGAAGCAAGAGAAGATTTCTCCTCAAGGTCAACAATAGAAACACTGAAATTAACAATACCCACTGTAGCAGAAGGAATGTTGTTATTTAAAGGAATCTCTACCGAAGAACTATCTACAGTAAAAACAAACTTAATTCCATGAGATGCTTTCTCTACTTTAACTTGCTGAAACAACTTAATTATATCATCCCCCTGGAGTGCAGGAACTTCATATGCTATTTTAAATTCCTTAAGTTTTTCTATAACTTTTGGATTTTTAATAATACGTTCATGGGAAATTTTATTTGAAAACTCATTTATGTATGGCATACAATAAGCAGGAGGTTAATATTGGACTCCTGCTCCCTCCTTTCTACCTTGGATACCAGATGGTTGGTAAAGGCTGATTTGTACTGGACAAACAAAATTTGAGGAAAAAGTTTTTACTCTTGCAAATCCTTTATCTTTAGCTACCGTAATAGATTCTTTAAAATCTGCAAAGTCATAATAACGTATCACTGTCTTTACTTCATCTTCATTATTTAAGTGCGTAACAAACCAATTTTCAGTATTGGCCAAAATATTTCTATTGATGGTTGAAGGTTCTTGTGTTGAATAAACCAAACCTATGTTATATTCTGCGCCTTCTTTGGCTATTCGAGGCCAGATGTCGGTAGGTTCCATATCTTTTCCTATAAGGTTGTGAGCTTCTTCAATATATAGAATTACATATGGAGGTTCTTTGGCTTCGGTAAATAATTTCTGATTTTCTGAGAATATAAGAGTAGCAATTTTTGTACTCAAAAGCTTCCTAATTTCTTCACTGCCATATACCATATCAATCAGTATAGTTTCTCCGTTTTTTATTTTTTTTAGAATTTCGTCAAAATAAGTATCAGCATCAGACAAATGGAATCTTTCTAAATGTATCCTCCGCAAGTGTCCATAACCTACTATTGATTTCCCTTGAGAGTTTTTCTTTACTGCAAAATTGAGTAATGTTTCGAAATCCTCTCGGTACAATTGATTTCCAGTTGATGTCTTTATTTCATTTCTTCTGTCGTGGATCTTATTTAGGATAAGCTCGAATTCTTCAATTGTAAATGTTGTTTTTTTATAAAGACTAGGTTCTATTCCATCAAGTTGCTTTAGAATGGTTGCGCCAAATGGATTGGGAATTGGGGTATCAATTCCCAATACTTTAGCCAATATATATTTATAAAGAGCTTTAATTCTTTCAGATCTTTTTACTTCAGCATAATCATTAGAATCGATATTATAGTAAGCATACATGTCAATACCTAAAAATGCTTCTAAGTCTGTAGATGTACTTATGCCTTGACTCCTTAGCAGTGATACAGCTAATTCGTGAGTTATTCCTAAATCTTTAAATAAATCAAATTGTAAACTCCTTATTGAATTATTACCTGTATTAATATTGGGATTGAAAGTAAGAATAAAACAATCATCAATATCAGTAGAAATAGCTCCTTTATCTTGAGGATTAATGTATATATACTCACCATTTACGTCAAATATAACTTGAGCTACTTTTTTACCATGTTTTTGGGCCGCTTCTTTAATAGATTTAATTAGAATTTTAACTGTGTTAGATTTTCCTGTTCGTGTCATACCAAAAAGTGCTGTTCTGCGAGCTAAAAAATCGTTTGGATTTATATAAACCTGAGCTGATTTTCCTTCTTTCTTTTGTAACCGCTGTGTTGATGTATAACGGACATGACCAAAGGGAACAAGGTCGCTTAAATTAATACGAGTTTCTGCAGATACTTCTTGTATTTTTTTTCGAGTTTCAAAATTTACTATATTTTCTAGTCCTTCTACTGATGGTTTATACACATATAAAATTTTGGCTCCGTAATAATTTTCGAGATCTGATCCAAAAGTAAGGCTTCCGTATTCATCAAAATAAAACGTACCAAGAACACGACATTTGAGACCAGCATACTGTATTTCATTTCGTGACAATTCATCGAAAATAACACCGTCATGTAATTCTTTAGTTTCTAAACTCTTAAACTTATCAATTTTTGTTGCTAACCATATATCCTTACTGGGGAGCTCATATTCTTCTGTAACGCGCAGTAGAATTATTTCTGGATCTTCGTCAGAGGTTACATTTACTTTGAGTTGATGAGAAAGATTATCAAAGGTTGGTTTTAACCAATTAGGAGACGCTGCAAAGAGAAAACTATTATGAGGTATCCCATTTGCCCGCTCTTTCCATGCATCATTAGTAAGTACTGTGAAAGTAGAATAGGTTACATCGACCGCAAAACCAACAAAGCGAGCATTTTGAACAATACTTTCAATCTCTTGAACAATGATTGATTTTTCACTCATTTGTTGAATGATATTTGTAAAACTATTTTGCAAGCCTAAAACCTCCTTACCAGAAGAATTTTAACTACCTACGTATATTATACCAAAATGTAATAAGGATAGGAAAGGAGTGCACATATAATACGTTAGGGGCTACTCTAAATCTCATTTGGAAGATTAGGTCTTTACTCTAAGAAGGGAGCTTCTTTTTTTCAGCAACTCAGGTCAATGAAACATAAAGCTAGTATATCTTTATAGGTTGATGATAGTTCTCAAAAAAATTGATTTTATCTTTTACGTTACAATCAAAAGGAGATGAAAACTTGAATACTCTTTATACTGCCGGCCTAGCTGCCGGTATTTTCTTTGGCATAGTTTTAGGACTAGTAATAAGCTTTGTTATTTTACTCAACTCAAAAAAGTATGGAAGCAGGTAATTAAGTAATGAATGTGAGCAAAATGAAATATAGGAGGTATTCATTGTGATAAAGGGAATACAGA
>JASBVU010000167.1 GCA_029960905.1 Thermoanaerobacterium sp. | reverse complement strand
AGAAAAAGAAAAGCTTGAGCTTGATTACGATGAATTTGATGAAGCAACTATTCGCTTGAGAGAAGAACTGACAGAACAGATTAAAGCGCTAAACGAAATGAAGGAAATGGCATTAAAGTATGGCTATGACATATCAAAACCTGCTAAGAATGCCAAAGAAGCTGTGCAGTGGACTTACTTTGCTTTCCTTGCTGCTATAAAGGAACAAAATGGTGCCGCTATGTCGCTGGGCAGAGTATCTACTTTTCTTGATATATACATTGAAAGAGATCTGAAAGAAGGAACATTGACAGAAAAACAAGCGCAGGAATTGATGGATCACTTTGTCATGAAGCTTAGAATGGTGAGATTCTTAAGGACTCCTGATTACAATGAATTATTTAGCGGCGATCCTGTCTGGGTCACCGAATCAATTGGTGGTGTAGGCGTAGACGGGAGACCTCTTGTCACTAAAAATTCATTCAGGATATTAAATACTTTATACAATTTAGGTCCTGCACCTGAGCCAAATTTGACAGTTTTATGGTCTAAGAATCTTCCTGAAAACTTTAAAAAGTTTTGTGCAAAGGTGTCAATAGATACCAGTTCTATTCAGTATGAAAATGATGACCTTATGAGGCCGATATACAATGACGACTATAGCATTGCCTGCTGTGTGTCAGCGATGAAGACAGGTGAGCAGATGCAATTCTTTGGCGCAAGGGCGAATCTTGCGAAAGCGCTGTTGTATGCCATAAATGGCGGTGTCGATGAAAGGTATAAAACGCAAGTGGCACCTAAATTTAATCCTATAACGACAGAGTATTTAAATTACGATGAGGTAATGGCAGCGTATGATAATATGTTAGAATGGCTTGCAAAAGTGTATGTTAAAGCTATGAATATAATACACTATATGCACGATAAATACGCTTACGAAAGGTCCCTTATGGCTTTACATGATAGAGATATCATAAGGACGATGGCATTTGGAATTGCAGGTCTTTCTGTGGCAGCAGATTCTTTAAGTGCCATAAAGTACGCCAAAGTAAAAGCCATAAGGGATGAAAATGGTATAGCGGTAGATTACGAAGTCGAAGGCGATTTCCCTAAGTTTGGCAATGATGACGACAGAGTTGACTTAATAGCAGTTGATATTGTAGAAAGATTTATGAATAAACTTAAAAAGCACAAAACTTACAGAAACTCTATACCAACACTATCTGTTTTGACAATTACATCAAATGTGGTGTACGGCAAGAAGACAGGTGCTACACCTGATGGAAGAAAAGCGGGAGAACCTTTTGCACCAGGTGCGAATCCAATGCACGGAAGAGACACAAAAGGTGCGATAGCATCAATGAATTCAGTATCAAAAATACCGTATGACAGCTCGTTGGACGGTATATCATATACATTTACGATTGTTCCAAATGCACTTGGCAAAAATGACGAAGATAAAATTAATAATCTTGTGGGATTATTAGATGGATACGCATTTAATGCAGGACACCACATAAATATCAACGTTTTAAACAGGGACATGCTGCTTGATGCCATGGAGCACCCTGAGAAATATCCACAGCTTACTATAAGAGTTTCAGGGTATGCTGTCAATTTCAATAAATTAACGAGAGAGCAACAGCTGGAGGTTATATCTCGTACATTCCACGAATCCATGTAAGGCAAATTTTATGTAAAGGTGATGTGTCATGGTTATGGGGAAAATACATTCAATAGAAACATGTGGTACTGTAGATGGACCTGGCATAAGGTATGTAGTCTTTATGCAAGGTTGTCCTTTAAGGTGTGCTTATTGCCATAACCCTGACACTTGGGATTACAACGGTGGCAAAGAAGTATCAACAGACGAAATATTTAACGATGCAAAAAGGTATATTTCTTACATGAAGGTATCAGGCGGTGGTGTGACGCTGACAGGTGGAGAGCCTACATTGCAACCTGAATTTTGCAAAGATCTATTTAAAAAGCTTAAAGCATCTGATATACACACTGCATTAGACACATCAGGATATGTCGATATAGATAAAGTAAAAGAACTTGTAAAATACACTGACCTATTTTTGCTTGATATAAAGCACATTGATGATGAAGGGCATAAAAAACTTACAGGTGTTTCGAATAGAAAAACTTTGAAATTTGCAAAATACCTTTCCGATGAAGGTAAAAAAATGTGGATAAGGCATGTCATAGTGCCTGGAATAACAGATGATATGGAAGAGATAAAGAGGTTGGCTGATTTCGTTTCGTCGTTGAAAAATGTAGATAGAGTCGAGATACTTCCGTACCACAAAATGGGTGTGTATAAATATGAGGTGCTTGGGATACCATATAGTTTGAAGGGAATAAATCCTCCTGACACATCAAAAATAGAGGAGATAAAAGAAGAATTTAGAAAAAGAGATATAAAAGTAGTCTAAGAGCCTCATGATGTCTATCATGGGGCTTTTACTTTGAATTAAGTTAATAAAGGGTGTAAAATTATCATGTGATGATGTAATTTTTGGAGGTAATCGCATGAATTTAAATAAGATAAATAGAAATACGTACTACGTAGATAATCCTACAAATATTGGCGTTTATGCCTATAAAAACAAAAATTGTCTATTAGTAGATACTGGTATAAACAATGGCCAAGCGAGAAAGATTGACAATGTATTAGTAGAAAATGGATTACATCCTAAATATATCATAAATACCCACAATCACATGGACCACTGCGGCGGTAATATATACTTTAAGACTCAGTACCCTGGGTGTGAAATCTATACATCAAATAAGGAGCGATTATATATAGAAAATCCAGAGTTGAGAGATATGGTACTGTTTTCTTCATGCCCAATAAGAGATCTTGATACGACTAATAAAACATTTTCTGTTGATTTCGTCCTTGATTATGGTATCTCAAAAATTGGCGATGAAAAGTTTGATATAATATCTTTGGTGGGGCATTCAATAGATCAAATCGGTGTCATTACACCTGATAGAGTATGCTTTTTGGGAGACAGCGTATTTAGTGAGGATACAATAAAAAAATATTCACTTCCATATTTGTTTAATATAGAAAAAAGCATTGAAACTTTAAAAAAGTTAAAAGATATAGATGCAGACTACTTTGTCATAAGTCATATTGATAAAGTGCTTAACAAAGAAGAAATAAATTTACTTATAGAAAAGAATATTTTAAACATAGAAGATAATATTAGCACTATATTAGAAATATTGGAACAACCTCAGACAAGGGAAGGATTGCTGCAAAACTTAGTAATATTAAACGATCTGCCATTAAATTTTACTCAGTATTATATTTATTTTTCATCGGTCTCCGCATTTTTGAGCTATTTGAGAGAAAAAAATCTTATCGATTATTCCATAGAAAACGGAGAAATGTATTTCTATAGGAAACCTGTTTGAAGTCTTTTTAAAAATCTAATATTGTAGTATTATTATTTTAACAATTGATATAGAATTGAGGTGCTGTATGAGGGAAATAAAAGCAGATGATGTAAGAAAGACTGTTGAGCTTTTGTGCATTAAAGCTAATTACAATTTGCCAAATGATGTATTAAATATGCTGAAGGAGAAAGTCCACGAGGAAATCAGTGAAATAGGTGAAGAAATACTTAATAACATAGTTGAAAACGCTGAGATTGCCAAGGCAAAAGAAATGCCAATATGCCAAGACACAGGCATAGCGGTGATTTTCGTTGAGATAGGACAAGATGTCCATGTTGTAGGTGGCAGTCTTGATGATGCTATAAATAATGGTGTTAAAGATGGATATCTCAATGGGTATTTAAGAAAATCAATTGTGAGGGATCCATTCATACGTATCAACACAAATGACAATACACCGCCGATTGTGCATTATGATATTGTAGACGGCGATAAATTGAAAATTACAGTTGCGCCAAAAGGTGCAGGAAGTGAAAATATGAGTGCGCTAAAGATGATGAAGCCTTCGGATGGCATTGAAGGTGTAAAGAAGTTTATAATTGATACGGTTGAAGCGTCAGGTCCTAATGCGTGTCCACCGCTTATAGTAGGCGTTGGAATAGGTGGCAATTTTGAATATGCACCGTTCCTAGCTAAAAAGGCCCTTTTAAGGCCGATCGATCAAAGAAGCAGTGACAGAGATGTGAGGGCATTGGAAGAAGAACTTTTGTTAAAAATAAATAGCCTTGGCATAGGGCCACAAGGATTGGGAGGAAGGATAACTGCTTTGGCAGTAAACATCGAAAAATACCCTACACATATAGCAATGTTACCAGTGGCTGTAAATATATCGTGCCATGTTACGAGGCATGCGACAACTATATTATAAACATATAAAACGTGGAGGAGAAAATGTATAAGAAGATAAATACACCTTTGACAGATGAAGTTATTAAGGAGTTAAAAGCTAAAGACAAAGTTTTAATTACTGGAAAGATTTATACTGCTAGAGATGCAGCACATAAAAGAATGATAGAATCTTTGAATAATGGACAAGAATTGCCGGTTGATATAAAAGATCAAGTGATTTACTATGTGGGACCTTGTCCTGCAAAACCTGGTCAAGTCGTAGGAAGCTGTGGACCTACTACAAGTGGAAGAATGGATGCTTATACGCCAAAGCTTTTAGAGATTGGCTTAAAAGGCATGATTGGAAAAGGTTATAGAAGCAAAGATGTGGTTGAAGCAATGATGAAGTACCATGCTGTTTACTTTACAGCTATAGGTGGCGCTGGTGCTTTACTATCTGAAAGAGTAGTAGATTCAAAGGTTGTGGCTTATGAAGATTTAGGACCAGAGGCCATACATCTTTTTACTGTGGTAGATTTTCCTGTAATTGTCACAATCGATATGTATGGCGATAATCTTTATGAAACAGAAAAAGACAAATACAAGAAAAGGAATTACTGAAAAGGGTGGTTTTGATGTCGCTATTACCGCTAAAAGAACTTATA
>JASBVU010000166.1 GCA_029960905.1 Thermoanaerobacterium sp. | reverse complement strand
TCAGGTGCTATTTCATTTGCTATATTTAATGCATCATCTAAATCATCAACAACGATTATGGCTCCATAATCATTTATCGATCTTTCTATTATTTCATTTCTTTCAAGATACTGAATTTGCCTTTCTATCTCCATCTTTACGCTTTCTGCAACCTCAATCGAAGTAGTGACCAAAACCGCAGATGCCATAACATCGTGCTCTGCCTGTGACAAAAGATCTGCTGCAAGATAACAAGGATTGCCATTTTCATCAGCCACTATTAAAACTTCGCTTGGTCCTGCCACCATGTCGATGTCTACGAATCCATAAACAGCTTTCTTAGCCATTGCAACAAATATGTTACCTGGTCCAACTATTTTATCAACCTTTGGAACCGATTCTGTTCCAAAAGCCAATGCCGCAACCGCTTGAGCCCCACCAATTTTATATATTTTTTTGATTCCTACTTCATTGGCAGCAACCAATACGAATGGACTTATTCCCACCTTTAAAGGTGTAACCATAACAATCTCTTCTACACCTGCTACCTTCGCCGGAATGCTGTTCATAATGACAGAAGATGGATAAGAAGCAGTGCCACCAGGCACATAAATGCCTACTCTTTCTAAAGGTCTGATCTTCTGTCCGTATACTATGCCATCTTTAAAATCCATCCACGTCTTTTGCTTTTGATTTTGGTGATAATCTTCAATGTTTCTTATAGCTTTCCTTAGAGACGATAAAAATCGATCATCTACTTTGTTGTATGCATCATCTATCTCTTCTTGTGATACCATTATAGTGTTTTCGTTTATTTCGATGCCATCGTATTTCAATGTGTAATCAAACAAAGCCTTATCTTTGCTTATCTTTACATCATGAATTATTTCATAGACAATATCCTCTACCTTTTTATCTTCTAATTTTGATCTATTAGTTAACTTTTTTATAACTTTGTAGTCAATCGAACTTCTAAAATCGTAAATTTCTATCATTATCATCAGTCCCTTCAACTCAATACTAAATCTGCAACATACCACTTTCCTTCGCGCTTTTTAATTTATATATTATTTCCTTTATTCTCTCGCTTTTTGTCTTCATGCTGGCTTTATTTACTATAAGCCTTGCACTGGACGAAAATATCTCTTCATACACTGTAAGGCCATTTTCTTTAAGGGTTGTACCAGTTTCCACAATATCTACTATAACTTCAGATAAACCTACTAATGGAGCCAATTCTACAGATCCATTTAATTTTATGATTTCCACATTTTCTCCTTTTTTCTTATAAAATTCTTCAGCTATAGCTGGAAATTTTGTCGCAACCCTCTTATTGCTTAAAAAATTATCTTTCTTATTTAAAGGACCCGCAACAACCATTTTGCACCTGCCAAATCCCAAATCAAGTACCTCGTAGCAATCCCTTTTTAATTCCAAAAGCACGTCTTTGCCGCAAACGCCCAAATCTGCAGCTCCATGTTCTACATAAGTAGGCACATCAGAAGGCTTTACAAGTATAAAATTAAGATTACTTTCATGATCGTATATAAAAAGCTTTCGCGACATTTCATTTTGAATATTTCCAGATATGCCACATGATGCAAATACTTCAAAAGATTTTTCTGCCAATCTTCCTTTAGGCAGTGCTACTGTTATGCTATCCATTTTACACACCTGCCCTAATAATCTCATCAAATTTCTTCCTATTCGCATATTCACTGTTGTCCATATTTACAAGTTCAGCTATATTCCCTTGACTTCTCAATCTCACTGCAATGTCGTATGCTTCCTTTCTGTTTTTATCATCAAAAAGCACTGCTATGCTTTTAGGCTTTTTAATAGTTATACCGCTTTGGCTTTGAATTGCTAACATCGACCTCTCAACGCTTATGGCAAAACCAGTAGCGGGTAAGTCTTTGCCATAATTTTTTAGCAAATTGTCATATCTGCCACCTGCACAAATTGCATAGCCAAGATCTTTTACAAATACTCTAAATATTAGTCCGGTGTAATAATCGATACTTTGAACCATGCCTAAATCAAATGTAATGTAACTATCCATGCCAAAATCTTTTAAAATATCATAAACTCTTTCAAGATAGTTTAAAGCTTTCATGGCACTTTCAAATTCATATACGCGTTTTGCGTTTTCTACAACATCTATATCGCCGAAAAAAAGTGGCAAATTGACTATCAATTCATAGTTACGTCCTGTTATATTGTTGTGTCTTAAAAAATATTCGATCTCTGATTGATTTTTCTCTTTAAGAAGTCCCTTTAAAATGTCTTCTTCATCCTTAGTCAGTCTTAATTCGCAAAGTATTGATTTAAAAAACTCTGCTTGACCAATATCTACTTTAAAATCTTTTATTCCAATGTTTTTAAGAGCCTCAACCGCAACAGATATACACTCTGCATCGGAGTATTCATGATTTTTCCCGATAAGCTCTATTCCAGCTTGCGTAAATTCCCTCATTTTACCTACTTGTGGATTATCATATCTAAACACATTTGCAATGTAGGAAAATTTAAGCGGATATTCATGGTACTTTGTAGATGCTATTCTTGCCACCTGTGTCGTAACATCCGGTCTTAGTGCCAGAAGATCTCCTTTTTTATCAAAAAATCTGTAAATATTGTTTTCGTCGAAAAAAATTCCCGAAGTTGTAGCAAAGTTGTCAAGGTACTCAAATGTAGGCGGCATTATCTCTTCGTACCCAGATAATTCAAACGTGTTTCTCAGTATATTTTCTATGTTTCGCTTAAACCTCAACTCATCAGGCAAAAAATCCTGGACTCCATCAGGTAGATTCCTCATCAAAGCACCTCTTCTATCATAATTGTACTTTATCTTTGTAAAGCGATAAAGCAATAACTTGTTATCTAAATAATAATTTATTTTTGTCTATGTGTCAAGTACATCTTTAAAAATTGCACCTTAAAGAAGCTACTACAGGTAAATGATCTGATAAATTAGATTCTATAGCTTTTATTGATTCAACGCATATGCCTTTTGAATGCATTATATAATCTATTCTAACATTCTCATCACCATCTACATAAGTGTGATAAACGTAATTTTTGCTAGATGCGGCATCTATAAGCACACTACTTATGGCAGAATGCGCCTTTCCTTCAGGAGTTTCGTTAAAGTCGCCTGTCACAATCACAGGATATTCTAATCTTTTGATAATTTCTAGTATTTCCTGAGATTGCACCAATCTCTCTTTGCCGTTAAGGCCTAAATGAGTCGTCAAAAACCATATCTTTTTATTTTGATTTAGTTCTATCAACGTTGCTAATATGCCTCTTCTTTCACCTATTGAGTAAATGTGATGATTCTTTTTCTTTACAATAGGATACTTTGAAAGTATTCCATTTCCAAACGACCCAAACCCCATTCTTAAATTCGGCCCAAAAGCATAATGCATCTTAAGCCTATTTGCCAGATACTTAATCTCATTCAAAAAATATGAACGCTTTAAAAACACGTCAACTTCTTGCAATCCAACAATATCAACACCTATTTCTTTTATTAAATTTGAAATTCCATACAATGTCAGATTTCCTTCAATATCCTTTCCACCATGAATATTGTATGTCATAACTTTAATAAGCATAATATCCCTTCATTTCACTAAATTAATTTCAATGTTATTATATGCTTCAATAAAAAAAACAAAGCGGAACCTCTAAGATTGAGATTCCGTTTTATTGGCATCATATTTATTGCTTTTCTTTCTTATCTTCCGTAAGTTTTGTAAAAACATTAAAGAGTTCTATTGGTATCGGGAACAATATCGTAGAATTTTTTTCAGCAGCTATTTCAGGAAGAGTCTGAAGATATCTTAATTGCAATGCTGCAGGCTCTGTGGATATAACAGCAGCAGCTTCTTTAAGTTTTTGAGATGCTTGAAACTCCCCATCCGCAAAAATGACCTTCGCCCGTCTTTCCCTTTCTGCCTCTGCCTGTTTTGCCATAGCCCTTTTCATCGTATCTGGAAGCTCAATGCTTTTTATCTCTACCGCTGTTACTTTTATGCCCCAAGGATCTGTAGCTTCATCCAGCAATTCCCTAAGTTTTTCGTTAAGCTCCGCCCTTTTTGCCAGCATCTCATCAAGTTCATGCTGTCCTAGTATGGATCGCAATATGGTTTGACCAAGGAGTGTAGTGCTTTGAGTGTAGTTAGCGACTTTTGTAATAGCTAAAATCGGATCAAATACATTAAAGTACACAACAGCATCAACATTTACAGGAACATTGTCTTTTGTAATGACTTCCTGCTTTGCAACATCGATTGTGAAAGTCCTTAAATCCACTTTGATCACTCTATCTATTCCAAATGGAAAAATCACATTAAATCCAGGTCCTAAAAGTCCAGATAATTTTCCGAATCGAAACAGGACTCCCCTTTGGTATTCTGTAATTATCTTTACCATGCCAGGTAGTATGATAAAAGGTACAATGACCAATACAACACCAATTACCGCAAAATTAGCGTTAATATTTATGACTGTATATACATCAAATGCACACCAAATTATGAATGTCACAAGCATGAAGTAGAAATTTGCCATGATCTTTCTTGATGCCGCTATCGCCATCCATACAATCCACCAGATAGCCTCAATGGCAAATATAGCAGTAAAAACTGTACTTAGAATTGAGATTACCGATGCATCCATATTATTGCATCCCCTTTCTTTAAATATCTTCAATTCTAATATTAACCAAATATTTGTCATTTTCAAGAATCATAACATAAATTTTTTATTAATTTTTAAGCATAATCTATAAATTGTTTCATATGGAACAAATTGTAAATTGTGAACTTTTTTATGATATTTCTCTACTGATCTTTTCAGAATTAAGAACAAACGCGAATGAAAATAAAGCTATTGCAAAGACAATTGCTTCTACGACAAAAATACTCTTTATGACTTTAGCTTGATATAATGCAGCAAATATATCTGTTGCAAAATGAAGTAG
>JASBVU010000165.1 GCA_029960905.1 Thermoanaerobacterium sp. | reverse complement strand
TTGACACCCCTAAAACGGGTCAAACCGTTGATAAATCAATATTTATAGAGGGAGGTATTAAAATTACAGCCCAACCATTCTTTAGCTTATTTTGAAAAAGCTCGGGCTGTGGGAAGAATGGGAATCAATTCAAAAAATATATTTAACAAAATTTACAGAATCAACAAAGCCAAAAAACTCTTGTTCAATTCAATTAAATACGATCCAAATAGTGGGAGAAATTATTACTGTCTTGCTATTTGGTATATGGAAATGCCCAAGATGTTAGGCGGTAATCTTCAAAAAGCTATTAAATGTTATAAAAAAGCTAATAGCTTAGAGTCAGAAGTGTATATAAAAATGGGGTTAGCAAAAGCTTTACTCAAAGCGGGATATTTTGAAGAAGCTAAAGAGATATTGCTTGAAGCGGTGGAAGATGTTCCAACTAAGTCAAATGTCGATACCCGTAGAAAATTTGAAGCTATTGCACTCTTAATGAGAATAGATCCGAAATTCAAATTAGAGGATAGGGTGATGAATGAATGTTTACCAAAATCGCAAAATGGGTGACTGGTCACCCGAAGAAAATCCTGTTTTTTTGGATATTAATTTTAGTAGCAGGGGGATACTTCGCCATCAAACTCCCTAATGAATTATCTTCTGGTGGTTTTAATGACCCTAAAAGCGAATCTATGATTGAAAAGAATATTTTACAAAAAGAATTTTCCAATAAATATCCTCAAAACTTAATTGTGGTGGTTCAACACAAATCAAAAACTGTTTCTGATAAAGATTATGAAAAGATTGTTGGAGAAATTAAGAACAAACTCAATGGATTTAGCCAAATTAAAGAAGTAACGACTTATTATGAGCACAAGAATAAACATTTTGTCTCTAAAGATAAATCAACGACTTATATAGCAGTTGGACTATCTGCAACAGAAGATCAAGCAGCGAGCTTGGTACCTAAGGTTGAATCTAAATTAGGCAGTATTAATCTTAAGAATTTTAACGTGAAAGTAACCGGTGGGCCCGCTCTCAATTATGCTTTAAATAATGCTACCAAAGAGTCAGTTTCAAAAGCGGAAATGATTGCAATTCCAGTAATGATTATAGTCCTTCTCTTCGTATTTAGGACTGTATTTTCTGCAGTATTGCCTTTAGCAATGGCAATGTTTGCTCTAACTGGTACAATGGCTACGGTATATTTTATAGCTCAGAACTTTTCTCTAAATACTTTAGTTACCAATATTATCAGTATGATTGGGCTAGGAGTTGCAGTTGATTATTCATTGTTTATCGTAAGTAGGTATAGAAATGAGTTAGAGCGTTCAAGTGTAATCGAAGCAGTATTAAAAACGATGGAAACGGCAGGTAGATCTGTTCTTTATTCGGGCTTAACTGTAGCAATTAGTTTATCCGCTTTGTTTATTCCCAATATAATGATTTTTAATTCCATCGCATTGGGAGGAGTCATCGTCGTTTTCTTCTCTATCTTGGTTTCCATAACATTGTTGCCCGCTCTTTTAACAATGATGGGAACCCGGGTAAACAAATGGAGAATACCTTTATTTAATAGGCGTAATAAAACAAATATATGGGAACGGTTGGCGAATACGTTAATTAAACATCCAGTTGTCTTTTTAATCCCATCGCTTTTCATTCTATTGATCATTGCTGTTCCTGCCATAAAAACAAACATGCAAGTACCAGTTGCTAGTGCATCTTCTATTCCAAACGATTCTCCGGAACGTGAAGGATTTGAGATGTTGATCAATAAGTTTGATCAAGGTGATGTATTTCCAATTGAGATTGTTTTGAAATCGCAACATGGAAAAATAATTGATAAATCAAACTTAGAAACAGTTAATAGAATTACAAATGAAGTAAGCAAATTGGATCATGTTGATAAAGTAACGAGTATCACTAATTGGAACAATGAATGGAAATTAGAAGATTATGAAGGAGCTTATAAAAATTTCAATTTGTTTTCAGGCACACTAAAAGAACAATTAGAGAACTTGTTAAATGCAGACAATGGCAAAGATACTACAGTTATCCTTGTAGCATCTGATAAAGCAGCAGATTCAAAAATCTCTCATAATCTTGTAAAGGATATCAGGGAAACCGTTAAGAAAAACAATACGAATCATCTAACTACTTATGTAGGGGGAGAAACTGCAACAGGAGTGGATTTTGACCATAAGGTATTCGAAAGTATTCCGATCATGATTTTAACCGTGTTTATAGTCAGTTTCTTTGTTTTAGTCATAACCTTTAAATCCATTATTATTCCAATTAAAGCAATTGTCCTAAATACACTTGTCACTTTAGCAAGTATAGGAGTATTGGTTTTTGCTTTTCAAAACAAGTTCTCATTAAACTTTGACCCGAATCAAACCATAAATTCAATCACGCCAGTTGTACTTTTCACGGTTCTCTTTGGACTAAGTATGGATTATGAAGTAATTATCATTAGTCGAATGAAAGAATTTTTTGAAGAAGGTCTATCCCATGACAATAGTATCGTGAAAGGATTATCAGATACAGCAGGATTAGTGAATGGAGCAGCAATTATAATGATAGCTGTTTTTGGCGCATTTTCATTAGTAAATGTAAGAGTTGTTGCAGAGATGGGACTTGGATTAGCATTTGCAATACTTGTGGATGCTTTATTGGTAAGAACGATTCTAATTCCGATATTGATGAAACTATTTGGAGAATTAAATTGGTGGACACCGTTTAAAAAGAAAGGAACATTAAAAACAAAAGTTCCACATGAATCATTACCTGTACGGGGAGGAACAAATTCATGATTTATACAGTTGGGTTTTTAAATGTAGAAGGAGTATACTCCATTACGTCCGATTTCGTTTTTTCAAAAAAAGAAAATGTGGCAGAGGACATTATATTTATCAATGCGAGTGGCCCAACACGAGAGAATTGGGTAAGAGAGTCACTTATTTCTCCTCAGTTTCATTTAGAAGGAATTATTCCAAATAAAGTCCAATCTAAGCAAATTGAACACTTCCTCTATAAAGGTGGAACTGTTATAAGTTCATTAGTTAATCCTAAAAAATCAATCAAAACTTTGGCTTTCAAAGATGAATTATATTTTCCGTTAAGAGAAAATGTAAAAGTTTTGGATTATGGAGATCTTTTAGAGCTAGAGTATCAACCATATAACTGGTTGGAAGGTGTTCTCAAAGAGTACTCTGAAAAAGCATATCTCATTACATTAGAGAAAAACTCTTTACAAATCCAAGATGCGAGAGTTAACACAGCAGTAAATTCAGTAATGTTTTCAGTTGGGAGCAATCATGGTAGTTTGATTTTTACTACATTAATGAATGATGTATTAAACTTTAAAACGAAAAATGATTTTCAAAACGTAGTAAAAGAAGTTTCGGGAAAGGGTATGACAAATGTTGTTGCAGGATAAAGTTGCGATTGTTACAGGAAGTTCAAGAGGTATTGGAAGACAAATTGCCTTAAAATTTGCTAGTGAAGGTGCTAAGGTAATAGCCAACTATGCGAATAATGATGAAATGGCTGAAAGTTTAATGAAAGAAAGCGAAGGATTAAATGGACAGATTAAAGTATTTAAAGCAGATGTAAGTATAGAAGAATCAGCAGAAAGTTTGGTTAATTATGCCATACGAGAATATGGAAAGATCGATGTGCTGGTGAATAACGCAGGAATTACTAATGATAAATTTTTGATAAATATGTCTTTAGATGACTGGAATAAAGTCATACAAACAAACCTCACTGGTACATTTTTATGTTCTAAATACGCTATTAGAAAAATGATGAGAAAAAAGAATGGAAAAATAGTTAATATTTCATCATTATCAGGATTAGAGGGCAACAAAGGGCAGGCCAACTATGCAGCTTCAAAATCAGGACTCGTTGGATTAACGAAAACAATAGCTCAGGAATACAGCGGGAAGGGAATTGTTGCTAATGTAATTGCTCCGGGTGTCATTGACACGGATATGTCCAGGCAAGTACCTGAGAAAGAAATTCATTATAAACTTTACCAAATATTAAAAGGTCATCCCGGTGAACCTTCTGATGTAGCTGGAGTAGCATTGTTTTTGGCCTCTGATTTAAGCAATTTTGTTAATGGAGAAATTATTCGTGTGGATGGAGGTATTCGATTTTAAAAAAATACCACGTAATATTAGAGGAGCATATAGCTCCTTTTTACATATAAGTTATAAGTAACTATATTTTGGAACTCCATTTAGCGTTTGAATTTTCTCTTATACTCAAAAGGAAAGTTTTGATTTAAAAAAAATTATGGTATCTTAAAGAACAAATTTACTTATTACAATTGTAAGAGGGATGCATGAAGATTTTACGGTTGCCATGCCTTTAACAATTATTTGAAAACAATTTTGCCTGAAAAAAAAGAATATGGGAGCACAAAGTGTTCGACGCACAGCGAATGATGAAGGATATCCCTAGTCTCGCAGAGGCTATGTAAAGTTCTACATCTTCTTAACAGACCTAGACAACAGGATGACACGAGAAGCTGGCATTATTTTTTCCCATTCGACCTCGAGTCCCTTAAGGAGCTTCGCTAGCCTCTGCCTTATGACTAGACCGAACGAAGGAATGTAGGCACACAGATGCCAAGAGACATGGGAGGGTACGTCATCATAAGTTACGCAGAGATCCATTGTGCATCACATCATTCTCTAGCACTACTTACCATTATTACCCAGTAGTGACCGCGTAGCGTACCCATAGGATGGAATAGTTTCACATAATATAAAAATATTGTTAGTATGCGTGTCGAAAATTATTTTTTTGACACCCCACCAACGGGTTAAACCGTTGATATATCAACATTTATAGAGGGAGGGATTTCTCGTATTAACAATAAAATGGATTTTACTAATTTTTTTATCTACAGGAATTGGTACATTTGTAAACCAGATAATGGAGAATATAAATATAAACATTTGGGTATCTAGAGGTACTGGTTGTCTCGTTTCAGTAATCGTCGCGCTTCTTTTATACAAATATTTCATTA
>JASBVU010000164.1 GCA_029960905.1 Thermoanaerobacterium sp. | reverse complement strand
GTTTGCCAAACCTTGCACTTAATTCTTCAGACACTTCGCTATTTACTTTTTCGCCTAGGTAATCCTCAAATTCTCTTCTATTCAATGTAAACCCTCCTTTAAAAAATTTCCCCGTTATTTAATATTCCCTTTATGATTAGAATTAGTAAATGAAAATTTTACTATTGAAAGTTTTCTAAGTTATTTACAATATCTTCGTATATTTTTATCCTATTCATGCCATCTTTGGCAATGTACAAATTATTTAGCGCAGTATTTAGATTATTTACAAGCTGTGGCGGCAAATCATATACATATTCTACCCTCTCAGGCGTATTCTGCCTATTTAGCTCTATGTTCAAAAGAACATCTTTTTCGATTACAGCTTTCATAGAACCAATGCCTTTTTCAAGATCCTTTAACTTGTATAGTGTTTTTTTCATGCCATCCAGATTGTCTTTTAGGCTTTTTACGTCGTCGCCTAATTCATCTATATTAGAGTAAATCATGTTTCCCACTTCTTTTAAGCTATCTAACCGATTGTCCGCCTTTCTTAGATAACTTATTAGATATTTTCTATCGTTATTTTCTTCAGATGCGTTTTTAACATACTCTGCAATTTCTTTTGCATTTTTTTCTAATTTTGATTCAATTTTTGTCGCATCATTTAATAATATTTCATTGTAATTCATTAATTTTTCAAATATATGTTCTGTTTCTTTTATCAAGTTTTCTATCTTTAATTCTGACTGCAGTATTTCCATTTAACATCACCTACATTTAGTATCTCCATTTTTAACGCAAAAAATAAAGTGCACCGCCAAATATTAATTTACAGTGCACTTTAAATCCTCATTTCTTAATGCTATTGTTTAAATCGTTTAGTACGCTTCCAAGCTCATCGAGATTTTTGCCAAAATCCGTCCAATCACCATTTTTTGAAGCATTCATTGCATTGTTATATATATCATTTGCCTTCTTTATGAGCTCCTGCTGCGTTTCATTCGTTTGTACTTGTGGAACCTGTGGCTGTGTTGGAGCTTGCAAATTAAATAGTTTGTTCAATGCATTTGCAAGTGTATCCTCCATTACGATTTTATCCTTGTACGCCAGAATGACCCTTTTCACTTCAGGAATGGCATTTTCATTTGATGATTGTATGTAAATTGGCTCAACATAAAGCATAGAATCATCGATCGGCAGCGTCAACAAATTGCCTCTTATGATGCTTGACCCTTTTTGATCCCACAGGCTCATCTCTTTTGAAATATTTGGGTCTTGATCGATCATGTTTTCAATCTGCATAGGTCCATACACGACAGTGCTTTTTGGGAACTTATAGACTACTAATTTCCCATAGTTATCACCGTCCATCCTTGCTGCCATCCAAGCCACCATGTTATCTTTCGTCGCTGGCGTATACGGAATCATTAAAACATACTCAGCAGTTTTTTCTCCTGGAAGCCTCATTATGACATACTGTGACTCCTCTGTCTCTATCTTGCCTGTAAATTTCTCCTTTGCTATGTCCCAAGAGTCTTCTTTGTTGTAAAAAACCTGCGGATCTGACATGTGATAATTTCTATAAACACTTGCTTGTATATCAAACATATACTGCGGATACCTTATGTGAGCTTTTAAACCTTCCGGCATATCGTCTATGTTTTTGAATAGCCCGGGAAATATCCTGCTGTACACTTTTATTATAGGGTCGTTTTTGTCAGATATATAGTACTTTACATCACCAGTATACGCATCAATGACAACTTTAACAGAATTTCTTATGTAATTTATTCCTGTATCTCCATAAGGTTCTGAATACGGAAAGTTTCCTGAATACGTGTATGCATCAATCATCCAATACAGTTTGCCATTGTCTACGACGATATATGGATCATCATCGTATATCAAAAATGGAGCTATCTTGTGAACTCTATCCTTTATGTTCCTAAAAAGAAGCATTCTGCTATCAGGCGTAATATCAGTAGACAAAAGTATTTTTATGTTGCCAGTATAAATGGTGTACAAAAGCTTGTTTAAAAACGTCATAGGTATGCCTGATTTGCCACTGTAAAAATTTTCTTTGTTTGTGTCACCTGCAGGGTAATCAAATTCACCCGTCTTTGTATTTACTATTGCGTATGTGTTTGTAAGCTCTCCAAAGTAAATCTCAGGCCTCGTTATTTTTATATTTGTGCTTGTCACAGGCGGAATATTTTTTATTACCATGTCTGGCTGCCCTGTAGCTGTTACATCATTTACGGTTGACATTACGACACCATATCCATGTGTGTATTTAAGGTGCATGTTAATCCAATTTTTCGCTTGACTTGCCAGATTGTCAAGATTCATTTCCCTTGCAGATATAAAGACCTGCCTGTAGTTTCCATTTATCATATACCTATCAATGTCTATATCATTGAATTTATAGTAAAGCCTTATGCTTTGAAGCTGGTTGTAGATTTGACTTACAGGCCTATAATCGTTTATCCTAATATTGTTTATAGTGTCTTGGTTTTCATCCAATACCTTTTTGTCAATATTACCGCTTAAATCATAATTTTTCTCTTCAACGTTATTCAAATCAAATGCTTTTTGAGTAAAGTCAATATTGTACTTCAAATAAGTTTTTTCCTTGTCAAGCTCGTTTGGAGCAACGATGAAACTTTGAACTACAGTTTGAGAAACAGTCGATAAAATCATGATGGCAATAATTATTACAGGAGAAGCAATTATATATTTAAGCTTTTGCCTAAATGCACCAATCATAAACAATACGCCTGAAATTATTGATGACAGCATTAAAATCCTGTAAAACAAAAGCCTTACATGAACATCTGTATATCCTGCACCAAAAACAATGCCGCTTTTAGAGTACAATATTCCATAAGCCTTTAAGTAATAACCTAATGAAAGGACGGCAAAAAACACAAAGCCCAAAACGGCAATCTGCCTAAAAGCTATCATCAGTATCTCTTTATTGTAAATAGCTCTAAAAAAACCTCCTCTGTCTGATATCTCATAAAACCTCGTCTTATCAGACAGGTACATAAGTCCATAGACGATTATAGTGGCAACTATAAGTACCGGTATTATGATAATAAGCAAATCATATACGTCCAAAAGAAATGGCAGTCTAAACATGTAAAGACTTATGTCTTTATTAAAAATCGGATCTTTTACTCCGAAATCTGCAGAATTTATGTAAAACAAAAAGTCATTCCACCAGTTTGCAGAGATAAATACTGAAATCAAAAAGCTTATAAATATTGATAAACCTATGACTACACCTCTAAATCTTTTATGCACACTTTTGATTTCAATGTCCTGAGCAAACTTCGCGTAATCTTTAACCATTCTATTCAAGTAGAAATAAGAAAGGATAAAGATTACTACAAACGATGGTATACCTATCGTAAGCTGTGTCAAAAACTTTTTAAAAAACACACCTAAATAATTCAAACTGCTAAACCATTGTATATCCACAATAAGATTTGTAAGACTTGCAAATACACCAGCAATTATAAATATGGATATCACGAAAATGATTATTGCCAAATTCCTTGTTTTCAAACAAATCACCATCCCAAAATGTACTTCTTGATACTATTATAATATATCCATTTTATAAAATGCAAAGCGATTTTTATTGATTAATTTAAGTGTATAATGTATATTAGAAATAAATAGAAATTATAATTGCAATGAGGATGTGATATATGGATGAAAAGGGCTTTGAAAATCTCCCTTCTTGTCATTTTAGGAATCGCTTTATCTATTGGCACAGGTGTTTTTATGTTTTATAGAAATTTAAACGTTGTAAATACCGAAGAAGATTCTGCCACAACCAATACCGCAGTTAAAACATCTAAGCAAAATAACAGTAGTCAAGACAAAAAAAATATATTATTTGTTGGAGATGCAGACGGCTTATCCGACACCATATTCGTTGCCAGCTTTGATAAGGATAAAAAAGAAATCAATATGTTATCGATTCCACGCGATACCTATTATCCAAGGCCTGGCTACAACGCACCAAGTGAGAAAAAAATCAATGCGGCGTATTCTGAACAGAAAATAGACGGTTTGAAAGATGCAGTGGAAAATCTGTTGGGAATAAAAATAGATAACTACGTCATTTTAACATACGACGGCTTTAAAGATATTATCGATACTATAGGTGGTGTTGAGGTAAACGTACCATTTAACATGAAATACGATGACAACGTAGCAAATCCTCCACTTCACATAAACCTAAAAAAAGGACTTCAAGTGCTAGATGGTGAAGAAGCTCTGCAATTTGTACGTTATAGGCATGGCTATACAGATGGCGATATAGGAAGAATAAATGCCCAGCAAGAATTTTTGAAATCATTCATTAAAAAAGTCACGTCACCTACCATAATAACGAAAATTCCATCGCTGGCCATAACACTAAGCAAAAACTTAAAAACAGATTTGACAGCAAAAGATATCACAACATACGCATTGGACTTCGTCAAAAATAAGCCTCAAAGCATAAATACTTCTATACTGCCAGGCGAAGGCGGTTACATGGATGATTACAGCTATTATTTTGTAGATCAGCAAAAAGCCATAGAGTTGGCATCAAAAATGTTTGGAAACGGTCTAAGCAATGATTCTGTAAGCACAGTTTCACAAATAACGTATTCACCTATAAATAACACCATCTCTGTTGCAGTCTACAATGGAACAAAAGTACAAGGACTGGCTGCAAAGTACGCTGATGAATTGAAAAATCTTGGCTTTAACGTAGTCAAAATTGCCAATGCTGATGCGAAAAATTATGATGAATCTTACGTTTGTACAAATACCAACATTGATAAAGCCAACAAAGTTGCTAATGCACTATCCATAAAAAACGTATTAAAAGGTGAAAATTCAAAAAGTGCAGATGTCACCGTCATAATAGGCAATGATAAAAAATAAAAAAACAACGGCGCAATTGCGCCTTTTTTTCAATAAAAAAGTAGCTTATGTATGGCGGAGAAGGAGGGACTTGAACCCTCGCGCCGGGTTATCCCCGACCTACAGTCTTAGCAGGACCGCCCCTTC
>JASBVU010000163.1 GCA_029960905.1 Thermoanaerobacterium sp. | reverse complement strand
CATTGCCCATCTAAAAATATGACTTTACAAAATTATAACACATGAATTTTAACATAACAATATCATTCGTCCTTTTTTTCAAGTTCAACATCTATTCCATCTATTACACCAGATACAAGATTGAAAATCCATGTCCCAAAAGCACTAATCAATGCCAGCATTACTCCATAGATTATGCCAAATATGAGTCCTCCAAAGACACCTAAACCAAAAAATCTAGCCTCTCCTATACTCCCAAATAAACCTCCGATTAAACCTAAAACGGCTCCAATTATAATACCGTACAACAGTGTAAATTTAAAGACAGAAAAAACAGACACTTTTTTGATTTTATAATTCCACATACGCACTCTCCTTTCATGTAGCTTTCAGCTGCTACGTTATAATTATATTATACCATAATTTTCTTATGCAAGTACAAAAATTTATAACCTTATAAATTTTAAAAAAATTATCTAATCATTAATTTAAATCATACTGGCAATACTATCTATAGAGGTGATTCTTATGAAAAACTATCGTAAAATTGTCTGTCTATTATTAATTTTTATTTCAGTATTTCAGCTTTCTGCTTGCAAAAATAAACAAAAAAAGCCCATTCCGCAGAAAAAGCCTAGCGCGACTCAAAAAATGTCTACGCCAAAAGAGCTTACTAAAATCGAAAGCGACATCGACATGATCATAAAAGAAGCTAAAAAGCTTAAAGAATCCCAGAGTGGCAAAAGCGCTCAACAGTCTGTCGCAACATTAGCACCTCAGAATAAAAAGCAAAGTTCATCAGAAAGCCAAGGAGGCGGAAAGTCTTCTGAAAAAGGCGCTAACAAGAAACAGCAAAAACAGTCACCAGAAGAAAAATCATGGAACACAATAGATAAAACTGTAAAAGATATACATACAAATTGGAATGTTTTAAGTCCTATTGCCACAAAAGCTGGCGCTAATTCTGACTTGTTAAATAATGTAAGCACAGCAATAAATATTTTGACAACAAAGTCTTCCAGTAAATCGTTAGATGACACGATGATTGCTGCAAATAATGTCTACAAATTTGTGCCTGAAATCGAAAATTACTTTAAGACGACATCCCCTCCTGACATTAAAAAGCTTATATTTTACAGCAGGGATATTGAGTTTAACTCATCTTTAGGAAAATGGGATATTGCATTAAGAGATATAAACGATATAAAGACAATTTGGAAAACCGTGAGAGTAAAACTACCTAAAGAAGCTAAAAACGCATCAGATAAATTTGATGCAGGACTAAGCGAATTAGAAAAAGCCGTACAATCAAAAGACAGCACAATCACTAAAATTAAGACAGGCGTCTTAGAGACAGACATTAAATCACTTGAAAAAGCATCAAAATCACAAAAATAACCTCTTTTAGGGGTTATTTTTATATAACCTTATTTTATTGACTTCATATAATAATAATGATATATTTTAAATAACAAAATTACTTTATTGCACTATATTATTGAATTTTTATTTTTAAGGAGGATAATAATGGGAGTCAATGTAGCAATCGTAGGTGCAACAGGCCTCGTAGGAAGAACATTCATTAAAGTTTTAGAAGAAAGAAATTTCCCGGTAGACAATCTGTATTTGTTTGCCTCAGAAAGGACTGCTGGTCAAAAGCTTACGTTTAAAGGAAATGAATACACTGTTGAAGAATTAACAGAAAAAAGTTTTGATAGAGATATAAGGATAGCATTGTTCTCAGCAGGTGCAACAGTAAGCAAAAAATACGCTCCTATAGCAGCGGAAAAAGGTGTAACAGTTGTTGACAATTCCAGCGCATGGAGAATGGATGATAATGTACCACTGGTAGTTCCTGAAGTAAATCCACAAGATATTAAATGGAATAAAGGTATAATAGCAAATCCCAATTGTTCAACAATTCAAATGGTAGTTCCACTAAAGCCTCTTCATGATAGATACAAAATTAAGAGAATTGTCGTCTCAACATATCAAGCAGTATCTGGCGCAGGCAAAAAAGGTGTTGACGACCTGGAAAGAACACTAAAAGGCGAAAAAAATCAATGTTTCCCTTATCCTATAGCAAACAACTGTATCCCGCATATAGATGTATTTTTACCTGATGGATATACTAAAGAGGAACTTAAAATGATTAATGAGACAAAAAAGATAATGGGCGACTATTCTATAAAAGTATCACCTACTACAGTTAGAGTACCTGTTAAGAATTCACATAGTGAAAGCATCAATATTGAATTTGAAAAACCTTATCAAATGGAAGACTTAAAAAATGTTTTAAAAAACGCTCCAGGAGTCGTCTTAATGGACGATCCAGAAAACAACGTATACCCTGTTGCAACAATCGCAACAGGCCATGACGAAGTATTTGTAGGAAGATTAAGACGCGATGAAACAGTCTACAGCGGATTAAATATGTGGATTGTTGCAGATAATATCAGAAAAGGTGCCGCATCTAATGCTGTACAAATTGCCGAGCTTTTAATTAAATGATGTCTTTATAAACTGAGAAAGGATGGTTAATAATGCCAGTATTTAAGGGTTCGGGTGTTGCCCTCGTTACTCCCTTCACTGAAAACGGAATAAATTTTGAAAAGCTTGAAGAACTCATAGAATGGCACATTGAAGAAGGTACAGATGCTATAATAATATGTGGTACAACTGGTGAATCATCAACAATGACAGAAGAAGAAAAAATGGAAGCAATTAAATTTGCTGTTGATAAAGTAAGTGGTCGCATTCCAGTCATTGCTGGCACCGGCAGTAATGATACGCGACACAGCATTGAACTAAGCAAATATGCTTCATCTGTCGGTGCTGATGCTCTACTTGTGATAACCCCGTATTACAATAAGACTACTCAAGCAGGCCTTGTCAAACATTTTACTGAGATCGCCAGAAACGTCGATAAGCCCATAATAATATACAATGTACCAAGTAGAACAGGTATGAATGTAAAACCAGAAACATATCTGGAAATATGCAAAAATGTTGACAATGTTGTTGGTGTAAAAGAAGCCAGCAGCGATATAGTTCAAATAGCTGAAATAGCGCGAATAATGGGCGATAAATTTGAGATATATTCAGGAAATGACGATCAAGTAGTGCCAATACTTTCATTAGGCGGAATAGGCGTTATTTCTGTTACCGCAAATATCGTACCTAGAAAGATACACGAAATGGTAATGCTGTTTTTAAACGGAGATATAGAAGCTTCAAGAAAATTACAGTTGGAATTAAATCCTTTAAATAGTGTTATGTTTATAGAAACAAATCCAATTCCAGTTAAGACAGCCATGAATTTAATGGGTTTTGATGTTGGTCCATTGAGGCTTCCTTTAGTCGACATGTCCGAAAAGAATTTAAATATGTTAAAATCCACATTAAAAGAATTTGGACTAATATAAGGAGGCCGTATTAATGATAAGAGTCATAATAAATGGATGCTGTGGAAAAATGGGCAAAGTAATTGCAAGTATGGCTTCTTCAAGCCCAGACTTTGAAGTTGTTGCTGGAATTGACCAAAATCAATGTCAATGTGGATTTCCTGTATACAAAAGCCTTGATGAAGTAAATGAAGATGCAGATGTAATCATAGATTTTTCATATCACACTGCTGTGCCACAATTGCTAAAAGCCGCAGTAAGCAAAAATTTACCTGTCGTTGTCGCAACAACAGGTCTCGATGAAGAAGAAATTAACTCTTTAAAAGAAGCATCTAAGCATATTCCTGTGTTTAGGTCCGCTAATATGTCGTTAGGCATAAATGTACTTATAAGTTTAGTCAAAGAAGCTGCAAGAGTTTTGAGTGACAATTTTGACATAGAAATACTTGAGATGCACCACAACATGAAAAAAGATTCCCCCAGCGGAACAGCATTGTTGATTGCAGATGCCATCAACAATGTTCTAGACGATAAAAAGGAATATGTGTACGGAAGGCACTCAAATATAGACAAGCGAGACAAAAATGAAATAGGAATCCATGCGTTAAGGGGTGGCACCGTAGTAGGTGAACATGAAGTAATTTTCGCCGGTCATGATGAAATTATTAAAATCAGCCATTCAGCAAGATCGAGAGAAATATTTGGAAATGGCGCACTTTTAGCAGCTAAGTTTTTAATAAATCAAAAACCTGGATTGTATGATATGGAATCACTTGTCAAGAAAGGATGATGACTTTTGAATTCAAAAGATGAATTGACAAATCCTTATGAGATAGCGAAATTCATAAAGGAGTCTAAAAAATCAACACCAGTAAAAGCCTATATAAACGGAAACATAGACGTGGACGAAAAAACATTTAAAGTTTTTGGCAACGATAATTTTAAAATAATTTTTGGAGAATTGGAAGATGTAAAAAAACTTTTAGATGAAAACAAAGACAGAATTAAGAATTATCACCTTGAATACGATAGGCGAAATTCAGCAATACCGTTGCTAGATATAAAAGACTTAAATGCCCGCATTGAACCAGGCGCTATTATAAGAGACAGGGTAAAGATAGGAAAAAATGCAGTAATCATGATGGGTGCCATCATAAATATAGGCGCTGAAATTGGCGAAAACACAATGATAGACATGAATGCAGTTGTCGGTGCAAGAGGAATAATCGGAAAAAATGTTCATGTTGGTGCTGGTGCGGTCATCGCAGGTGTACTGGAGCCACCAAGTAGTATACCTGTAATAGTTGAAGACAATGTTCTAATAGGCGCTAATGCTGTCCTTTTAGAAGGTGTGAGAGTAGGTCATGATGCCGTTGTAGCAGCAGGATCTGTCGTCACAGAAGACGTACCTCCAAACACCGTTGTAGCTGGCGTTCCTGCTAAAATTGTCAAAATCAAAGATGAAAAAACAAGAGAAAAGACTAAACTGTTAGATGATTTAAGAGGTTAAAAAAAACCGGCACTGTTAGATGATTTAAGAGGTTAAAAAAACCCGGCTAAGCCGGGTTTTTAAAATTCTATTCCATATCTGGCGGAAATACCTTTTTCATAAGGATGTTTAATGAGTTTCATCTCTGTCACAAGGTCAGCCTTTTCGATAAGCTCTTTAGGTACATTTCTACCTGTTAAAACCAA
>JASBVU010000162.1 GCA_029960905.1 Thermoanaerobacterium sp. | reverse complement strand
ACAGGGGGAGCTTCCGGCCGGCCGATACTACCGAAGAGCCCATATCAAAACGGGGCATTTATTATTCCAAACGAACCGCCGGTTCCACCTGGATCTTTATACTGGCAATTAAGAAATTTAGAGACAGGTAGCACCCTTCAAGGGGGAACCCCTATAAATGGAGGAAACAGTTCTGTAGGCGGACAAGGTCCGAACGGCGGTCAAGGTATAAGTGGAGGACAAGGAGCAAACAGAGGCCAAAGTATAAATGGAGGCCAGGGGCCGAATGGTGGTAAGGGCATAAATGGAGGTCAGGGACCAAATGGGGGCCGTGCTCAAAACGGAGGCCAAGGTATTAATGGCGGTCATGGATCTAATGGTGGTCAAAGTATAAATGGAGGCCAGGCACCAAATGGCGTCCCAGCACAAAATAGCGGTCAAGGTGTAAATGGAGGGCACGGTCCGAATGGGGGTCAAGGAATAAATGCCGGTCAAGGACCGAATAGTAGTCAAGGTTTAAGTGGAGGCCAAGGACCGAATGCAAATTCCGGACAGCAAGAAAAAATCCCATCTTTACTGAATATTTTTATTAAGACAACTGATGGAGAGAGAGGGAATTTCGGGCACATCTATGGATTTTTCAGTGATTTCAAAACTTACGGTCTTGGATTATTTTTAAATAGCAAACTGGCCGGTGGCGCATTATCATGGATAGCAGGATTTAAGTTTGAAAAAATAGAAGGAACTTCAAATTATAAGGTATATGGAAAAAACAAGTTAAATCATAAACTTCTTGATCGCCTTTACCAGAAATACAAGAACTATGGTTTTAATGGTGAGGAAAAAACACTTGGACCAAACTCCAGAAGAATTAGCGAAGCAAGGTATAATGCTTTTTTAAAGAGTAAAAAACTTCGAACAACTGACTTAAGCATACACGCATACGTAAAACAGTCACTAAAAACTGCTTTACATGACGGATGGAATCCTTTCACTAAGAGTGCTATTAATCCTAAAAACTGGTTTAATGGCAATGCATTTAATAAAAATTTCTTTGCTAAAAGCAACATTTTTAAAATGAGTGGACCTGTAAGTTATCTTATGGCTTCGGCAGGTACCGTATATGACTACGGATGGGGAAAAAATGTTAACAAAGGATTTGGTTCGACTGACTTTGCTGCAGACTTAACAACAGAGGTTGCATTTGGAGTGGGAACGACAACAATAGGAAGTATAGCATCAAGTGTTGCTACCGGTGCATTAGCAGGTTCCTTAGTTCCTGGATTTGGAACTGTTATCGGAGCAGGAGCAGGATTGTTAGCTGGTGTTGTAACAAGTTATCTTATTAATGGAACTGCAACAGGAAGAAAAGTAAAAAAAGTGGTCTCTAAAGGAATAAAGTGGGCTTATGACGGAGTAGTTTCAGGTTTCAGAAAGTTGGGTGGTTTATTTGGTTCATAGAAGCACAGATTTTAAAAATAGTGCAGTCTATAGTCTTATTATTTTAAATGTGATGTTTGGAACTTTTGCGAGCTTAATTCCAACAGGCTCTTTAACGATTTTCCTACTGAACATGGGATTAACGATTATTGAAGTTGCAATATCATGGCATTGGTGGCGTACAATTCCGAATGAAGTACGATATACATCACTGGTTTGTTATCTCATGAGTATAACATTTGGAATCTTTGCAACAATCCCATTACTAAGATTGACTTTTGGAACTATGTTATTCTGGTTAATTTTATTGCTGTATTTAATGGTATTAGGCTATTCAATATACTTGAAAGAATTACTTTTCCAAGCTTTTCACAGGCCTGGAAAATCAAAACTATCAAAAGGAATTGCTGCTTTTTTATTAGTATTGATTATTATTGGTGCTCTTTCTTCTAGAAACGGACAGGAAATGCTGATATTAAGTATTCTTAATGATCATCAAGGTGCAATCTTCGTCTCTTTATTTTCTTTTATTATTGGGCTGTTCGTGACTTTTACAGCTTCGTCTCTTCTAAAAAAGCCGGAAGAAATTAAAGGATAAATGTATGATGAATAGTTTTAGAAGGAAATCGATTTTTAATTTCTCCGGATTCTTAAAAATCATTTGTGTCGGTTTTTGTTTATTAAGAAGTTTGTTTCAAAAAGCATTAAGAAGACATACGATGGAATCATTTCGGGGGCTAAGAGTATTAGAAAGCTAGGTGGATTGTTTGGATCATAAAGTGAAGACTTTAAAAATAGTTCAGCTTTTAATTTAACTGTCATAAATTTAATCATTGGCAGTCTTTCGAGTGTTGTCCCAGACGTGTCGTTGATCTTCCTTTTTATGGCATTAGGAGTAACGCTTGTAGAGATTGGGATTGCGTGGTACTGGTGGAAAACGATTCATAATGAAGTCAGGTATAACTCACTTATTTGTTTTCTAATGTTAATAACTTCAGGAATTTTCTGTATGATTCCTGTTTTGCGGCTAACGTTCGGTACACTTTTATTCTGGACAACTTTGATTTTGTATATTGTATTGTTGCTTTATTCGCTTTATAAAAAGGAAATGATTTTTCAGGCCTTACACAGGCCTGAAAAATCAAAAATTGCTAAGGGAATTGTTGCTTTTGTTTTCGTCTTAATGATAATCGGCTCTTTTTCGTTTAAGAATGGCCAAGAATTGTTGATTTTACGTGTTCTCAATGATTACCAAGGTGCTTTTTTTGTAGCATTTTTTTCATACGCAATTGGTTTCCTTTTTACATTTACGTCGTTTGCACTTCTAAAGAAGCCGGAAGAAATACAAAAATAAGCTTGGAATTGAAATCATCATTTATGGGGGAATAAAAATGTTTGATGTTTCAGGATTTTTAAAAACATTAGGGATTGTACTGTTAATAACCATCATAATATCCTTCATAATGGGTTTTTTCAATATTGGCAATATTACGTTATTTCTCTTATTAATGTACTCATGTACTTATATTTTGAATGGAATCTTGGCACCAATATGGAATTCAAAAACCCCCTATTTTGCAAGTTATCTTTCAAGTATTACGTTGACAGTTATTAACTTGTTATTTGCGTTTTTTGTATTGGATATAATGGTTTTTTCAGATCCTATAGAGATTAATCGAGGATTGGTTTTGAACTCGACTTTATCGTTATTTGCAACTTTGCTCACTCTGAAAATATTAAAAAGAAGACGGGAGATTCATAATGGTTAGAGATATTATGGACATCTATAACCGCAATGTTATTACAATATTAATCCTAAGTTTGGTTCTGGTTTTTCCGGTTACTTTCTTTTTGTATTTTGCTTCAATTTACTTATATCAATCAGATTCGATTGAGTATGCAAATTTGCCCGTTTTATATTTGCTTGTATTAAATTTCACTGTATTATTTCCCCCATTTTTTTCTCTTGCCCAGAATGATTTAAATGATATGGTTTATAAAAAAAGAGAACTTATAGTGATCTTTATTAATAAATTTGGATATATAACTTTTTTAACATTAGTCTTTTACTTTATTGGTATTTTCGGATCGTTTTTCTTTTTTATTCCTACATTTATTGCTGGATGCTTAATGCTCCTTTTCCCGCTTTTTTCAGATGAAAGAAAAGTTGGGATATCCATTCAGAAGACATGGACTATTTTTAAAAAGGAACATATCTTTATCCTTTTGGACATTTTATTAATAATCTCATTAAACGTACTTGCTTGGGCAGGTGCGACTTATTTAGTAGCTAATTTTGAGAATAATACGATAGTTTATATTCTGTTAAGAGCAATAATCAATTCAATACTATTTCCATTCGTATATTTTTACTTAACTATAAAATATAGAAGAGATTCTAACTTCCATATACAGGAGAAAGATTATGTTTAAAAAAACATCCCAAATGTCGAATCAGAGCAGCCTAAAAAAAGTAAATGTAGCGTTAGTAATTTTGTTAAGTATTTTAACTATGGGAGTTTATTTAGGATATTGGATTTTGAATAGAAGGAAAAGCATAGAAGCTATCAGTGAACATAACTTTATTCCATTTAAGTGGTGGTGGGCTTGTACAATATATTTAATTGTTTCATTGCTTTATAAAATAATAGGAATATTCATCTTAACAGCTTATGGAATGGCGGTCTTTGATTCAGTTGATATTATTTTGTCTTTTTATTTCTTAGGACTTCTTTATTATTCAGTATTTAGAATAAAAGAATTGCTTGAAAATATTTATTGTGAAGAAACATTCAAACCGTGGCTGCTTGTTTTATTCCACATCTGGTACCTTCAATATAAAATAAACCGATTGGAGGGGATGACAAATGAGGAACCGGGAATCCAACAAGTGTTATAAGAATGAAAAAGGCTCGGTAAGCATAGAATTTCTCGGTATCCTTCCGTTTTACTTCATGTTTTTCCTGCTGCTATGGCAGGTGGTAGCTTCAGGGTACGCGGTATTTACTGCTAAAACTGCGGTCAATAATGCAGCAAAAACGTATGCTGCTACAAATATATTAACCGAAGCAGAGAAATCTGCTAAAGAAACCCTCGGCAACAGTAATGTCATTTCGTACAAAGGACTTGTTCCCACGGATTTAGGACAGGGAAAGTTTAAATTAGTCTTGTATACAGATCACTCCCTTACGTTTATTCCGAAACAATGGAGAGAAAAAGCTTCTTTGGAATTGAAGCAGGAAGCCATCGGCAAGGTGCTGGTGTCAGAGCCATGAAATATGTCAAAAATGAAAAAGGCAATGCTGCATTTTATCTGCTCTGGCTGCTCGGTATAGTGGCTATCATATTTGTTCTTACCATTAATATTGTCAAAGTATACGTAGTGAAAGAACATGCCAATCTTTCCGTTGAACAGGCTGCACTGGCCGGTACAGCAGTTTTGTTAGAAAAAACGAAGGAATCCGTGGAGGCATTTGATACAAGCATTGATCCTTTATATTTAATACAATCTAGCTTACAAAAGAAACTTGATCATAATAAAAGCGTCGGCGAACTAATTGAGGACAAGAAAAAGAATTACATGAATAATGGAGTACATGAGGCAGATGCATATATAAAAGCAGCGAATGAAATCTTGCCTGAAAGATTACAGAAATACTCACTTTTAAAATATGAATTTATGAAACGCTTCGGCAGTTC
>JASBVU010000161.1 GCA_029960905.1 Thermoanaerobacterium sp. | reverse complement strand
GCATAGCAATAAATGCACCCATGCATACACGTATTATAAGCGCCGATGTCAATGCTATATGCACAACCACATGCTTTCCTTTGATTTTTGTCTTTTGTCTCTTTGATTTTGCGGCCGGAAATTTCCTCAATCAGATTAGAATCAATGCATCTGCCATGCTCCATTCCAAATTGAGACAAATCTATTTCTTCTGCGCATGTCTCAATTTTTAAGGAGTACGCCTTGGAAATTTCTCCAAGCCTTCTGGCTATCCTTATTTTATCTTCATCGCTAATGTCAAAAGCGCCTATCTTCTCAAGGCCTTTCTTTACTTTAGGGTAAAAATCCACAAAGCTTATGATACATTTTGATGTATAACCTTGAAGCTTCGATGCCAATACTTCAAAACATTTATAGTGATATTCCTCGCTAATAGCTTTAGTTATAATGATAGGGTCATACCTCCAGATGACCCTATTGAGTCCTATTTTATCTGACAATCTCCTAAATGTATCAATTATTTCTGATTTCTTTGGAACATTTTTCTCAATTTTATCATCATAAGGATTCAAGGTAAACTGAAAATAGTATGGATATCTATCAATAATATTAAGATTATTGATCATATTTGCCGGATTCTTCGTCCAGAACACAAAGCAATCTACCGCATCAAGTGTCAAAGGCACCTTGCTTACTTGACGATAACTAAATGGGTTTCTGACTAAAACATAACCTTCTTTGACCCTACTGTAAAACCAATCGCTGTAAAATGCAGGTATGTCTGTCCTTCTGCTAACGCTTATTATCATACATTAACCTTCCTTTTTATAAAGACCACTGTGATATATGGATGACTAATATCCGCCAAGACTAACAACAGCCTGATGATGCATCATCATGAATCGCTAGTTCTCCATTCTCAACTGTTATTGTCACAGATTCAGCTCTTTCCCTTACATCATCTTCCATTAAAACTGAGATGCCGTTGATAGAAACAGGTTCATCGCCATCATCCAGTTTACCTAAGTAAAACACAAGAGAAGTTCCACAGCAAGATTTTTGCAATGTTGCTTTTAAGCAGTCACAATCATTTGAGACAAATGCCTCTTCAAGAATTTTTTTTGCTTCATCAGTAATTATCATTCTTATTACCTCCAATTTATTTTTAATAATTTTCTATTAATTTTCTTGCTTTTTCTTTAAGCTAGTAAAGCTTTCAATTTTTCACCTTTTATTTCATCAGGGCTCCAGGCAATAACCGCAAAATGTCCGTTAGTATGTGCGGCAACTTTGTTAATCCATTCAATTTCATTACTTGCTTTTGCTAATAGTATTTTATTGCTTGTGCCAGTTTTATATAGTGATGAATTTATAATCCACCACTTATTGTTTATACCAGCACGTCTCAAATCTTCCTCTAATCGCATTGCTTCATATACAGGTGTAGCCTCAGGCAAAGTTACAATTATGACTTCAGTTTCATCAGCATTGTGAAGTCTAGGCAACAGCTTTTTGGCTGATTCTGGGACATCTCCATTTGAACGTTCAATTTCGTGATTGTAGCTTTGAGCAGATTCAAGCAAGAGAAGTGTATGACCAGTAGGTGCCGTATCAATAACTACAATTTCATTTTCAGCTTTATCAACTATTTCAGCAAACGCTCTAAATACAGCTATCTCTTGAGTACAAGGTGATCTTAGATCCTCTTCAACATAAGCTAAATCCTCTTCAGACATAGTTTCTCTTGCTTTAGAAAGCACTTCTTCCTGATACTTTTTGAGCTCTTCTTGCTCATCAATATAGCTGATACTAATGCCATCAGTTTCAGAAATGACATATTTCAAATGGGCTGCAGGATCTGTTGTTGTAAGATGAACCTTTCTGCCTTTTTGCGATAATCCTAATGCAATTGCGGCTGCTATTGTTGTTTTCCCTACACCACCTTTGCCCATTGTAAATATTACTTTCTTATTATTGTTATAGAGATCCTCGACAACATCCTTAAGCCAAGGAATTGACTCTGCTTTGATTTTTTCTTTACTCAAAGTTAAATTATCTTTGTTTAACATCGCCCTAACATTATCTACGCCTATGATATTATACCCTCTTAAAGGCACCATATAGGTAACAATTGATTTTAACTTTTCCGGCATTTTAGAAAGTATTTTTTTCTGCTTTAGAAATAAGCTTTCTGATATTTTGTCATCATAAGATGTCATAACACCATTAATGATCAATATTTGATTTTCTACGCCTATATTTGCAAGCTCATTCGATGCTCTTTCTGCTTCTGCCAAAGATACTGTTTCAGGGCGTGAAACAAGAATAAGCATCGTCAGTTTTTCATCAGTTAAGGTTTTAACAGCTTTCTTATACACCTCTTTTTGACTTTCAAGCCCTGAAAGTTGACCTAAGCATGATGTGCCATGTGTATTCTCACTAATAAAATTACTCCATGCAGAAGGAAGTTGTAGCATCCTAATCGTATGACCTGTAGGTGCAGTATCAAAAATAATGTAATCATATCTTGTTTGAATTTCTTTATCAGTTATAAATTTTGAAAACTCATTAAATGCCGCAATTTCAATAGTACATGAACCGGAAAGTTGTTCTTCCATATTTTTTAAAACATCGTCTGGAAACATCCCCCTATATGGACCTATTACACTTTCTCTATATTCTGTTGCAGCTTGAACTGGATCAAGATTAGCAACAACAAGATTTGGTACTTCTTTAATCGAAACACCTTTATTGTCAAGTTTAGTATTAAAAACATCCTGCAGATTGGAAGCTGGGTCAGTACTGATTAAAAAAACATTTTTCCCACTATCAGCTAAAGCAACGGCAGTAGCACATGCAACTGAAGTTTTTCCAACACCACCTTTACCTGTAAAAAACATATATTTAGTTAAATTTATATTTTGTGGATTAAAATATTGAATCATGAAATTTTGCCTCCAAAATAATTATTTGCATGTTTTCTTTTATTCATCGAAAAAACTGACAGGAATATCAAGAAAATGTGCGAGTTCTTCATTTGTTGGATATCTACCTGTTATTACAACTTCTTCATCAACAAGCGTGAAAGGCAACTCGTCGACACCTTTTTCGTTAATCATTTTATTTACAATTTTATTAGTCATAAACTTCATTGGAGAGTTTGTTAAATTATATCGTTCTATTTCTACGCCTTTTTTCTTCAATTTATTTAATACAGTTGATATTCTCAACAATTCAGGATTGACACTAACACCACAAAGGCCAGTAGGGCAACACATTGCTGGTTCATAAATTGTTATCTTCTTCATTTAAAACATCTCCTTGCGTAATTATTTAATTAAGCATGTATTAGAACTCATAATAATATCGGTTTAATTTTGCATTATTATATGCTCATCTACTCATATAGAATAACATACAAAGATCCATTCGTCAATAACCTTTCGTAAAAATAGTTCTTTTTAATCTAGTCAATTAATGCTCCTTTCTCGTTTTTTAAAATTCGCTTGTCGAATCTGAGTCTATAAAAATTTTATTATATAAAATACTTGACTTTGGTTTTAATATAATACTATATAATAAGTGTAGTAGTGTAGAATAATCTTGTTTTAACAAGGATAATAGGAGGATTGACAAATGGATGCAATTGAATTGTTAAAGAATAGGAGAAGCTGCAGAAATTTTTCTGATATTCCCATAGATGATGACGTTTTAAATGACATATTAGAAGTTGGTTTAAATGCCGCCAGCGGAGGCAATACTCAGCCATGCACTATAATTAAGATAAGGGACAAAGCTAAAAAGTCAAAGCTTAAAGATTTGCTTGGACAAAATTTTATCGAAAAATGCGACACTGTCTTAGTATTTCTTTTGGATCTTTATAAGCAAAAAAGATGGTGCGAAATAAATGCAGCGCCTTACGGGCGAAACAGATCTTTTTTGGAATTTATCATCTCATTAGAAGATGTAATGTGTGTTGCACAAAGCATTGAATGTGCATGTACTTTAAAAGGTATAGGCAGTGTTTACTTAGGCACGCCAAATCTACGCTATGAGGAAATAAAAGAGCTTTTAGAATTGCCAGAGCTTACTATACCTGTATTAGCTATGTGCCTTGGAAATGTAAAAGGTAAAATAAATTCCAGAAAAAAGCTTCAAAAAGATGCAGTCATTTTTGACGATAAGTACAAAAAATTAAGCGATGACGAAATTGAAAGATATTATGAAGAAAAATACCAAAACAGCAATACGTACATCAATGACAAAAACAGCTATTTGATAGATGAGCTTTACAGCATCGCTTCAATGGTTAACGGAAAAGACTTTGCAGACAAAGTAAAAGCAAATGTTGAAAAAAATGGTTATATAAATCCAGCGCAAAAATTATTTGGCCTTCATTACAATCCTACAGAAATGATAGGTATGAATCAATGGATATGGAACTTTTTCAAAGAACAAGGGTTCGATTTTCTAGATGAAACATTTCATGTAGACCGACTGGATGTAAAATAATTAGTATTTACTATGTTTTTACTGTAGTCTTCATAGAAATAAACACTAAAAATAGTATGAAGGTAACCGTCAATATGAAGATTGTTGATCATGCCAGCAGGATTTTTACACATCTGTCCTTCTGACGCTTACTATCATACATTATCATTCCTTTTTAAAAAGGCCGCTGTGATAGCAAATTACATACTTAACATCATATCCGCCTATTTTTTCAATCGACTTTAGATTCATGTCATCGTCAAAATTAATATCCTTTGATGAAGGGACAAGTTTTCCGTCTTTAATGTTTAGCATGTCGCCTGTAATCAACACTTTGTCCTTTTTTAAATAAAGGCAGACGTGCCCTAATGTATGACCAGGAGTATGTATTACATCAATACCACCACAAAATGGCAGTTCTTCGCCATCATTTAATGCCACATCGACTTTTGTTTTATTTTTATCAAATGACGACTTCATCTTATTGAATATTCCTTTCATTTCTTCAGGTAATACATTCAATTTTGATTCAAGCTGAGCTAATTTTAATGGTTTCAATTCACCTTCAATGTATGGTTTCTCATCGACATGTGCCATAACCTTTGCTCTACCTTGCAATTCTTTTGCCATATCTGACAAATTTCCTATATGGTC
>JASBVU010000160.1 GCA_029960905.1 Thermoanaerobacterium sp. | reverse complement strand
GGGGTGGCACAGCCAACTGCCATGTTACGATATCTGATGAACCAGTAGGCTCCCCAATAATAAACGAGGCAACTGTAGTTGTTGCAATGAATAGACCTTCTTTAGAAAAGTATGAAAAAGACATTGTAAAAGGTGGATTGCTGCTTATAAATAGTTCATTGATTACTATTGAACATAAAAGAAGGGATATTGAAGTATACAGAATTCCTACAAACGATATTGCAAATCAACTTGGGAATCTCAAAGTTGCCAATTCAATCATGATTGGGGCTTTGATGGGTTTGAAAAATTTAATCAGCGAGGCTGCTATTAGAAGTGCGTTTAGCAAGGTTTTTGAAGGCAAAGAAAAACTCATACCTTTAAATATGCAAGCATACGAAAGAGGCAAAGAATTCATCGCTTCTCAGCTTGTCGTAAAATAAAACCTCCCATTGTGGAGGTTTTATTTGTTAAGAACTTTTTTTGCTATTTTATCTATTATAGTAATAGGTGATATGGAATAATGTTGTACTATTTTATTAAGGCCATTACTTTAGCGATTATGTCTCTATTTTTTGGATTCAACGTAAATTTGTTGGACGATTTGCCGGATGGACCCTGCATATTTGTGGCTAATCACAAAAGCATCTTAGATCCGATAGCGCTTATGGACGCTATCGATAGGAGAGTTTTTTTCATAGCCAGCAAGGATTTATATAAGATACCTATTTTGAATTTGATTTTAAACACACTAGAAGCAATTACTATCAAAAAAAATTCCGCAGATGTAAGTGCGTTAAAGAAAGCCATCAAAATGCTTGATGATGGGAGATCTATTGCTTTGTTTCCAGAGGGAGGAATATCACTTGACAAAGGTGTAATAAAAATTTACAAAGGTGCGATGTATCTCTCATGTAAAACAGGTTGCCCTATTGTGCCTGTAGGCATAAATGGAACTGATATCGTGTTGCCTATGGGAGAGTATCTTCCACATGCAGGAAGGATATCTGTAACAATAGGCAAAAGCATATATCCAGACGTATCGATGAATAAAGGCGATTGCTTAGAAAGGATGGCTTATGAAGTATTAAATTCGTTAAATAACCTTATAAAAAATCAGAATTCAAAATAGCTGTGAGACATTGGGCTAAACTTTTCATAAGGTTTGCGTTTGTATTAGCATACCTGCGGCAAATTGCATTGGGCTATATAGTGTGATAAAATATTATCGTATGATTTTTTGATACTGAAAGGAATGGATTTTATGGCTAGATTATTTGGCACAGATGGTGTAAGAGGGATTGCCAACAAAGATCTTACGCCACAACTTGCATTTGAGCTTGGAAGAGCTGGTGCGTATGTTTTGACGGAATGTTCAAGAAGGCCAAAAATTTTGATAGGACGAGACAGCAGAGTATCTGGAGATATGCTTCAGAGTGCATTGACAGCGGGACTTACGTCTGTTGGAGCAGAGGTCATAGACGCTGGTATCATACCTACGCCTGCTGTTGCATATTTAACAAGACATTATAAATTAGATGCTGGTGTTGTCATTTCAGCGTCCCACAACCCTGTGGAGTACAATGGCATCAAATTTTTTAATAGAGATGGGTATAAGCTTCCGGATGAAGTAGAAGAAAAAATAGAGAAGATAATAAATGAAAAGAGCCAGTTGCCAACACCTACAGGATTGGATGTTGGAAATGTAGTAGAAAGTAAGAGCGCACAGAGGGATTACATTGAATTTTTGAAATCTACTATAGACTGTGATTTAAAAGGACTTAGAGTAGTTTTAGATTGTGCATACGGCGCTAGCAGCACAGTCGCACCGATACTTTTTCACGAATTAGGCGCAGACGTGATATTATACGGTTCACATCCAAATGGAGAAAAAATAAATGTCAAATGCGGATCTACAAATCCAAAAGTGCTTCAAGAGATTGTGGCTGGAACGGGTGCTGATGTAGGATTTGCCTTTGATGGTGATGCAGATAGACTTATTGCGGTTGATGAAAATGGTGCTGTTGTCGATGGAGACCATATAATGGCTATGTGTGGTATACATCTTAAAAATACAGGAAAACTAAATAAAAATACAGTAGTTGTTACGGTTATGAGCAATATAGGGTTAGACATAGCATTAAAGCAAAATGGCATAGAGGTCGTAAAGACAAAAGTTGGAGATAGATATGTCTTAGAGGAAATGGTGAAAAATGGTTACTCAATAGGCGGTGAACAATCGGGACACATAATTTTCCTCGATCACAATACAACAGGTGACGGCGAGATAACTGCTCTAAAAGTAGCGGAATTGCTCGTTAAAAGTGGTAAAAAGATGTCTCAATTAGCCGGAGTCATGGTCTCATATCCGCAAGTTTTGATAAATGCAAAAGTTAAAAATGAGTTAAAATATAAATACATGGATGATGAAGATATAGCTATAGAGATAGACAAACTTGAGCAAGAGATGAAAGGAGAAGGTCGAGTTCTTATAAGACCTTCAGGAACAGAACCATTAGTAAGAGTAATGGTAGAAGGTAAAGATCAAGAAAAGATAGAATCTATGGCCAGGGAATTAGCAAATTTGATCGAAAAAAAGTTAGGATAATGCATGATTAATAAAGGAGGTATTATTACTTCCTTATTAATATAAACAACCATATTTTAAATATTAAATACTTTGAAAGGGGGAATGCCGATGAAACACACAATTGAATAAAAGCGCCTGGGCTTAGGGGAAACTCTAAGTTGACGAGGACAGGGTTAATCGAGTTATCGGCGGATGCCCTGCGGCTTCCTGCGGCCGATAGAGAACCGGGAAAACCATGGGTGACCATTGGCATAGAGCGGTTTGAGCAGGGATAACTTAATAAAAATACTGAGAGGAGACATTTACTATGTGTGGAATTGTTGGCTATATTGGTGATGAACAGGCGACACCAATATTAGTAGAGGGACTTAAAAAGCTGGAGTACAGAGGATATGACTCAGCAGGAATAGCTGTAATAAATGATGGCAACATAAATATAAAAAAGGCAAAAGGCAGAATAAGCCAGCTTGAAGAAGCATTGAAAAAGGAGAATCTCTTTGGTTCCGTTGGAATTGGCCATACCAGATGGGCAACACATGGGGAACCATCCGATATAAATTCACATCCACACCTGTCGCAATCAGGTATAATAGCTGTCGTTCACAATGGGATAATTGAGAATTATTTGCCACTTAAAAAAAGGCTTATAGAAGAAGGTTACACATTTAAGTCTGAGACAGATACAGAAGTCGTGGCAAATCTTCTTGAGTACTATTACAATGGAGATATTGTAGAAGCTGTCATGAAAGTCCTTGACAGGATTGATGGCTCGTATGCACTTGGAGTGTTGTCAAAAGACCATCCAGACATGATTGTGGCGGCAAAAAAAGACGCTCCACTTATCGTAGGACTTGGTGATGGAGAAAACTATATTGCATCAGATATACCAGCAATACTCAAATACACCAGAAAAGTTTACTTCCTTGACGATAAAGAAATTGCAATAATAAAAAAGGACAGCATCAAAATCATTGATGCATTTGGAAAAGATGTTGAAAAATCTGTATTTGAGGTAAAATGGGATGTGGAATCAGCAGAAAAAGGCGGCTATGAGCATTTCATGTTGAAAGAAATCCATGAACAGCCAAACGCTATAAAAGATACATTAAGAGGACGTATAGTTAACGACAATGAAATAGTTTTGGACAAGGTAAATATAACAAAAGATGAAATTGACAAGATTGATAAGATATTCATAGTCGCTTGCGGAACGGCATATCATGCTGGTGTAGTTGGCAAATATGTGATTGAAAAATTTGCCAGAATACCAGTAGAAGTCGACATAGCATCGGAATTCAGATACAGGGAACCTATTATAAATGAAAAGACATTGACGATAGTAGTCAGCCAATCAGGTGAAACTGCAGATACGATTGCAGCTTTAAAAGAAGCCAAAAGAAATGGCTCAAGAGTGATAGCAATTACAAATGTGGTGGGTAGCTCTATATCAAGAGAAGCTGATGATGTCATATACACTTGGGCAGGACCTGAAATTGCCGTTGCATCTACAAAAGCTTATACGACACAGCTTGTTGCGTTATATCTAATTGCTTTGGATTTAGCGCTTAAAAAAGGAACAATAGATAAAGAATATGCTAAAGCCATCTGCGATGAATTAAAGCAGCTTCCAGATAAAGCAAAGCACATACTTGATTATAAAGATGAGCTTCAAGAATTTGCGTCACACCATTTTAATTCAAAAGATGTGTTCTACTTAGGAAGAGGTCTTGACTATGCTGTCGCAATGGAAGGTTCATTAAAGCTAAAAGAAATATCATATATACACTCAGAAGCTTATGCGGCAGGCGAGTTGAAACATGGCACATTGGCTCTTATTGAGGATGGCACATTAGTCATAGCATTAGCAACTCAAGAACACCTTTTTGAAAAAATGTTAAGCAATATAAGAGAAGTTACAACGAGAGGCGGATACGTGCTTGCTTTTGCAATGGAAGGCAACAACCAATTAGAGGGTATAGTAGAAAAAGTCCTTTATATACCAAAAACTATGGAAGAAGTCGCACCAATTATAACGGTAATACCGCTGCAGCTTTTAGCATACTACATGGCAGTAGAAAAAGGCTGTGATGTCGACAAACCAAGAAATCTCGCAAAGAGCGTGACAGTTGAATAAAATTTTAAATAAGTTGTATTAAGATATATAACTAAAATAAACTCCACTCCATAATAATAAAGTTGAATCTATAAAAATAAAGTTCGTTCCAAAACCTCGCGGTAGATACACGAGAAATCTTGTTTTGCTGCGGGGTTTGCTTTTTTTACAGGGGAAAGGGCTAAGGTGTAAGGGTTGAGTGGATTAGATTTTTCATTAGAATTCTTTATTAGTTACAATCTTCAGACTATTGATTTTAAAGGGATTGAAAGACGTATTGACTACTATATTGAAGATAATATTGATAAAGCAAGTGAAAAGGTTAAATAAACTCTTACCCCTTAACCCATGAAACTTGACCCTATTCTCCTTTCAACTTACCCCTAAAAAGAACCGACTTTATTTTAAAAATTATTACAAGGATTAAGGGAAAAGTGTTAATAAATGGGATGAAAATATGAGATTTTAGAGCGGACTTTAT
>JASBVU010000159.1 GCA_029960905.1 Thermoanaerobacterium sp. | reverse complement strand
ACTAAATCCTGCGTTAGGCAAATATCATAGAACATTTTGCCTGGATTGCAATAGAGTTGCTAACGTAGATCCACCTGCTTATAAGTGTGTTCATTGCAACAGCGAAAATGTAGTATTTGGGGTTTTAGACAGGATATATGTGGTAAAAGATCAAGAGACGTTGCATCCGCCTTTTAGAGCAGAATACGTATATCAGATTCCATTGGAATTTTTGCCTGGGATTGGTCCCAAAACAATTGAAAAGCTTACAAGAGAAGTTGGAAGCGAGACATACGTCTTACATGAAGCACCTTTTGAACAATTAAAAAATACTGTGGGGGAAAAAGTAGCAAAGAATATCTTGGATGCAAGATATGGCAATTTAAAAATTGAAACAGGAGGCGGTGGGATCTACGGTAAAATAATCTGAGGTAGTCATAATGTCCTTCTCTATGGCATAAATTAAAATATAATTTAAGGCAGGAGGAGGACGTTGCCTTGAAATATTTAAGAGAAAAGACATCTAAACACATACGAGACAATTCGATATTATATATCATTATTCTAATGTCTTTTATGATTGGCATAGCATCTGGTTCTTTTACGATAAATACGTTAAATGATATACAAAAAGAAAACATGATGAAATATATAAAAAATTTTTATGTAATAATTGATCAGATGAAAATAATCCCTATTGAAATATTTAAACAATCTATTTTAAATAATTTTGAAACGACATTTGTATTGTGGCTTCTTGGAGCAACAATTATTGGAATTCCATTTATATTTATTGTTGTTGGGATAAGAGGATTTTTATTAGGTTTTTCAGTTGGTTTTCTAATAAATCAACTTAAGTACAAAGGAATCCTTTTTACATTAGTCGCTATATTGCCTCAGAATATTCTTGTTTTAATTTCATTATTTTTTATTTCGGCAACGGCTATTAATTTTTCGATGTATATATTAAAAAATAGAAGATTTAATATTAGTGATTTATTTTCTCAATTTGTAACATATACATTATTAGTTTATTTTGCATTTTCGTTGATGATAGTGGGTGGAGTATTTGAAGCATATATTACACCAAAAATACTTTATTTTTTAAAAAATATTATCCAATAAATAAGAAGGAAAATTAAAAGATATGTTGAATATAAAATATAACTAACATTAATAGGAGTAATGTAGATGGAAAGTGTTGTACAAGCTTTTATTGATTTTTTAAAAAATGACAAAAAATTAAGTGATAATACGATTGAATCTTATAAAAGAGATATCACAAAATTTATTGGATACTTGAAAGAAAACAACATCGAATATTCAGATGTGAATAAAATAACAATCATTAGTTATTTAAATTTATTGAAACACAGAAGCATGTCACAATCTACTATTTCTCGCCATCTATCGTCCATAAAATCTTTTTATCAATATTTGTTTATGAATAAATTAATTGATGAAGAACCGGCGTATACTTTAGATGCGCCAAAAATTGAGAAAAAGGCTCCGCTGACATTATCTGTGGAACAAGTTGACAAGCTTTTATCGCACGAATTTGAAAATAGTGAAAAAGGATTAAGAGATAAAGCGATACTAGAAGTCTTGTACGCAACAGGGCTTAAAGTATCAGAGCTGATATCGCTGCGTATAAAAGACGTAAATCTTAATTACGGCTATATTTATTGTAAAAGCCCAAAAGAAAGATTTATACCAATCGGTGATTCAGCTTTAAATGCGCTTCAAAACTACATGTCTGTAAGGAAGAAAATAGATCAAGATGAATTTTTATTTTTAAATTTAAGAGGGGAAGCATTAACTCGCCAGGGATGCTGGAAAATTATAAAAGAATACACCAATATAGTAAACCCTGGATTTGACATAACACCAAGCATATTGAGAAAATCTTTTGCAAAACATATGCTGGAAAATGGAGCTGACATAAGAAGTGTACAAGAAATTCTTGGATATAAATCTTTTAATCAAGGTGATTTGATTTTGCTAATTTCAAAGTCGAAAATAAAAGAAGTGTACAAAAAATCGCATCCAAGAGCTTAAAATTTTAGGAATAATAATCCCTCCATAAGAAAAAATAATTTTAAGAGGAGGGATAAAATGTTGAAAAAAACATTATTATTTACATTAATATTTGTACTTGCATGTTCAATGTTATTAGGAAATTTTGCATATGCTGATGATTTCAATCTTAAGTCAAAATCTGCAATTCTTATGGATGCTAATACGGGTAAAGTTCTATATGAAAAAAATAGCCATGAAGAGCTACCTCCTGCCAGTGTTACGAAAGTAATGACTATGCTATTGGTTATGGAAGCATTAGATTCTGGTAAAATTAAAGCTACTGACAAAGTTGTGACAAGTGAACATGCTTATGATATGGGTGGCACACAAATATATCTAGAGGTCGGCGAGGAAATGACAGTTGATGACCTATTAAAATCTGTCGCAATGAATTCTGCAAATGATGCTTCAGTCGCGTTGGCTGAATATATTTCAGGTAGTGAGGAAAAATTTGTAGAAGAAATGAACAAAAGAGCCAAAGAACTGGGTGCCAAAAATACAAATTTTAAGAATGCATCGGGGCTACCTGAAGATGGACACTATACCTCTGTTTATGATATAGCGCTAATATCTAGGGAACTGGTTAAACATAAAAATGTATTTAAATATTTAACTGATAAAATTGATTCTGTAAGAAATGGCAAGTTCAGCTTGGCTAATACTAATAAGCTTCTCTGGAACTATCAAGGCGCAGATGGAATAAAAACAGGATCTACTTCAGAAGCATTGTACTGTTTATCTGCGACTGCCAAAAGAGGTGACACAAGGTTTATAGCGGTGGTATTCGGAGCGCCAGATTCTGCTACTCGCTTTAAAGAAGCATCAAAGTTATTAGATTATGGTTTTGCTAACTATGAAACAAAAAAGGTTGTTGAAGCAGGTAAAGTATATGGCAGTATAAAAGTTTTAAAAGGTCAACAAGATTATGTAAATGCTATTTCCAATAGGGATGAATATATTTTATTGAAAAAAGGTGAAGCAAAAAATATAAAGCAAATAATCAGTTTAAACAAATATATTGATGCACCTGTAAAAGCTGGATCAGAGATAGGAACAGTAAAGATTTATGATGGGAATAATCTGATAAAAACAGTATCGTTAATATCTGATAAAAGTGTTAAAAAGACAACTTTATTTAATACTTTTGAAAAAATCTATAAATCGTGGGTAAAAAATACTAAAAGCTTATAGCTTTTAGTATTTTTTGTGTAAAAATTTTTATAGAAAAAAATTACAAATAAGGAGGAAATTGAGCTATGATGTAGAATATATAATATTGGAGGGATGAATATGGGAATAAAATTTGTAGAAAAAAATGATATCTTAATAGTTAAGATAAAAGGGGAATTAGACCATCATACATCAGATATTTTTAAAGAAGCCATAAATACTGAATATCAAAAAGGATTTAAAAATATTATTTTGGATTTTGAAAAATTAAATTTTATGGATAGTTCCGGCATTGGAATGATTTTAGGAAGGTATAAGATGGCTAAAGATAATCATGGTAAATTGGCAATTGTAGGGGCCAATTCTCAACTTTTAAAAGTCATCGAATTATCTGGAATTTTAAGGATTATAAATTGCTATGATACAATAGAAGAAGCCATTAAAAGTATGCAAAGGGGGATATAAATGAGTTATTCAAATAAAATGGAATTGAAATTTTTAAGTAAGTCTCAAAATGAATCTTTTGCACGGACGGTTGTTGCAGCTTTTGCAGCTCAATTAGACCCAACTGTAGAGGAGATAGCAGATATTAAGACTGCAGTTTCCGAAGCTGTGACAAATTCTATAATTCACGGTTATGAAAGCAAGATTGATTATATAATATTAAAAGCAGAAATAGAAGGAAACAAGATAACCATCGAAGTTATTGACAATGGTGTTGGAATAGAAGACGTTGAAAAAGCGATGGAACCTTTATATACGACAAAACCTGATGAAGATAGATCAGGAATGGGTTTTACTGTTATGCAGACTTTTATGGATGAATTGGTTGTTGAATCTGAAAAAGGCAAAGGTACTAAGGTTAGAATGACCAAATACATCAATTCAAGTAAATGAGGTGCTGCTATGATTGATAAGGATAACGAAAGGAATGAAGATGTAAATGAACTTATAAGAAAATCTAAAAATAATGATAAATCGTCAATGGAAAAATTATTAAAAGAAAATAGCGGCCTCATCTGGAGCATAGTAAAGAAGTTTTCTTATAGGGGATATGAAGCAGAAGATCTTTATCAGATCGGATGCATAGGGTTTGTCAAAGCGATTAATAAGTTTGATGAATCTTATAATGTAAAATTATCCACGTATGCAGTACCAATCATAATAGGTGAAATTAAAAGATTTTTAAGAGATGATGGACTTATTAAAGTCAGCCGTTCATTAAAAGAATTATCAAATAAAGCTTATTTCATGAAAGATAAATTGGAAAAGGAATTAAATAGAGAACCAACAATTCAAGAAATCGCTTCAAAGCTTAACGTTTCAGCAGAAGAAATTGCAATGGCATTTGAATCTACTGCAACTGCTGAGTATCTTTATGATAATTCTCAGCACAATGAAGATGACAATTTGCTTTTGATAGAAAAGATAGGAATCGATGAACGTGAATACGAAATCGAAGATAAGTTAGCTTTAAGAATGGTTTTAAAAAATTTAAATTCTCGCGAAAGACAGATAATCATCCTACGGTATTTTAAAGATATGACACAGACAGAAGTATCAAAAATCCTAGGTATATCGCAAGTACAAGTATCAAGAATTGAAAAAAAAGTCTTAAAAAAGTTAAAAGAACAGTTACAAGAAGTGTAAAACTATTTGCACTTCTTTTTGTATGAAAAAAATTTATTGTCACATAATATTACTGTACCGAGGTGTTACAAATGAGAAAGCTTATTATAATTTTCTCAATAATCATTTTGACTTTATCTGCTATTTACTTTTTAAAATATAGCATTAAAAAAATACCAGACAGTGCTGTACTTGTTTATTTAAAGGAGGAGTTAAAATGGCTGTAGTTAAAATTTTAAATGTCGTTGGAGATTCTACTAAAAGTTGGGATGACGCTATACAAAACGCGGTAGCGGAAGCGGCAAAAACTGTAAA
>JASBVU010000158.1 GCA_029960905.1 Thermoanaerobacterium sp. | reverse complement strand
TATCGTAAAAGATGTAAAAAATGAAAAAATAGTTGTGACAGGAACAAATGGAAAGACTACTACATCAGGACTTATAGCTGAGATTTTAAAGTCGTCTGGCAAGAAAGTAGTTCATAATAGAGAAGGAGCAAATATGTTAAGTGGAATTGCCACTGTGCTTATAAAAAACAGCGACATCTTTGGCAATATAAGCTGTGATACTGGTGTATTTGAAGTTGACGAAGCGAATATGCCTCTTGTCTTAAATGACATCAATCCAAATGTAGTTGTGGTGACAAATTTTTTTAGAGACCAACTTGACAGGTATGGTGAGTTAGACACGACAATTAAAAAAGTCAAAGAATCTTTAAATAAACTTCCTAAAGATTCAATGCTTCTTTTAAACGCAGATGAACCTTTCACAGCTTCTTTAGGTGATGATCTTAATCTAAATGTTTTTTACTACGGCATCTTAGATAAGTTAAACTACGGTTACAGCCTATCACCAGCATTTGAACAAAAATACTGTCCAGTTTGCGGTGGAAAATACGTCTATAGAGATGTTTTTTACGGTCAGCTTGGCGATTATTACTGTCCTAAATGCGGAAAATCACGTCCAAAACTAGATTTTGGCGCACTTGATATAAAGCTTACAGAAGATGGAATATCATTTAAATTAAAATACAAAGACAAGTTAATAAACGTAAAAAGCCATCTTACAGGTGCATACAATGTTTACAATGTAATGGCATCTGTAGCAGCAAATATACTATTAGGAATTTCATTTTCAAATATACAGGCTGGACTTAATAAGTACACACCTATTGCAGGCAGATTGCAAAAGACTTATTTAAAGGGCAAAAAAACCATAATAAACCTCATTAAAAACCCAATAGGTTTTGACAGCACTTTAAACATGTTAAGAGAAATCAACAAACCTTTAAACCTATTAATCGCTATAAACGACAATTACGCTGACGGCAGAGATGTATCTTGGCTTTGGGATGTAGACATCGAAAATTTCGTATCCCATACAAAGATAAACCATGTTGTGACATCAGGGTTAAGAGCAGAAGATATGGCATTAAGGCTTAAATACGCCGGTATAGATCAAATGAAGATAAAAATCATAAAATCAATAGATGAAGCACTGGACTACATTCCAACCATAACAAATGAAGAGTTAATAGCTGTCCTGCCTAACTACACATCATTGCACGAAGTAAATAACTACTTGAAATCAAGAGGTGTAAAACAATGAAACTTGTAATAGGCCATATGTACCCTGATTTATTAAATCTTTATGGAGATAGAGGAAACATAATAACACTAAAAAGAAGATGTGAGTGGAGAGGAATTGAAGCTGAAATAAAAGCCATAACAGTAGACACAAATACAAACTTCAAAGACATTGACATACTGTTCTTAGGTGGTGGCTCTGATAGAGAGCAGAAAATCGTCAGCGATGATCTGACATTAAAGAGAGCAAAAAATTTAAAGTCTGCCATTGAAGATGGATTAACACTCCTCAGTATATGTGGTGGATACCAACTGCTTGGCATGTACTATTTATCTTCGGACGGAAACAAATTGCCTGGAATAGGTGCACTTGAAATATACACGGTAGCAGGAAACAAAAGGATGATTGACAACATAATAATAGAATCATCTATCGATGGCAAAACATTTAAGATGGTAGGATTTGAAAATCACTCCGGAAAGACATTTTTACAAAAAAACGTAAAGCCTTTAGGAAAAGTCATATATGGAAATGGCAACAACGGCGAAGACGGCATGGAAGGAGCAATATACAAAAATACCTTTGGAACGTACCTTCACGGGCCAGTGCTACCTAAAAATCCAGAGTTTACAGACATGCTTATAAAAAAAGCTATAGAGAGAAAATACGGAAATTGCAATTTAGCACCTTTGGATGACTCTTTTGAGCACATTACACAAGATGCAATCATAAATAGATTTGCAAAAAAATAGAGGTAAAACCTCTATTTTTTATTCGCTGTATTTTAAAGCTCTCTTAATAATGGTGTATGACGATATAGGAGATATGTAGATTATGCTTTTTTTGTTTCTCTCAGTTATGACAAAAGACTTTAAATTGTCGTTTGATATTTTTACGATGAATCCTTCTTCTTCAGCAATCCTTAAAAAATCACTGGTATCCTCTGACGTCTTCACATCTATGTTAAAAACCGCAATTATTTCATCGTCTGGCACCACTACATTACCACCTAAATGAACGTACATAATTTCCTCCTTAATCAGATATAATTAAACCATTCGAAATCAAAAAGTATTTATCGCCTTTTACATCTTTTTTTTCTGTATGTGTTATAAAAGTCTGACACCCCGTAACTTTATTTAAGATATACTTTCTCCTATTTTCATCTAATTCTGACATGACATCATCCAGCAAAAGTATTGGACTTTCACCGTTTTCTGATTTTATTATTTCGTATTCTGCCAATTTAAGGCACAGTGCAATTGTCCTTTGTTGCCCTTGTGAAGCAAAAATTCTTGAATCATGGCCATTTATCAATATTTTCACATCATCTCTGTGAGGCCCGTACTTCGTATCACCGTATTTTATATCAACATCCCTATTTAACGTCAATTTATTTAAAAATAAATCTTTGATAGATTTAACATCATCAGTTTTGTCTGTCACATTATTCCAATATATCAAATCAACTTTTTCGCATGAAATATCCTGAACAATCTTTTTTACTATTAAATCAAGATTATTGATGTACTGTCTTCTGTACATGATTATCTTTGAACCGAAAAATGAAAGCTGTTCATCCATAATGTCCAAAAGCCTTGCATTTTCCCTTTTAAATTTTACATCTTTTAAAATCTTATTCCTATTTGCCAAAACTTTATTGTACTGTATTATGTCGTAAAGGTAGTTTCTCTTGATCATTGAAATAGATGCATCCATGTACCGCCTTCTTAAGGAAGGACTGCCTTTTACGATATTTAAGTCATCTGGAGAAAAAATTGTACTTAAGATAGTACCAATAAGCTCTGAAATACTCTTTATCTTGTTGTTATTTACCTTGAAAAATCTATTCTGATTTAACTTATACCCCGTCTCAACTATCGTTTCTTCACCGTCTACATCAAAAACACCTTTTACATAATAGTATTGGCAATCAAAACAAACCATGTCCCTGTTTTTACTATTTCTAAAGGATTTTCCAATGCTTAATATCCTTATGCATTCTAAAAGATTGCTTTTCCCTTGTGCATTTGAACCATATATTACATTTATTCCAGAAGAAAATGAAACCTTTTGATGCTTTAAATTCTTAAAATTGTCAACAATAAGCTCTTTTAGATACATTTATTCCTTTTCCTTTCGTACAGCAAAACTGTACTTTATTTAATTACAAACTGCCTTTCATTTACGACTATCGTATCACCTTTGCGCAATTTTTTCCCTCTTTTAAGCTCAATATTTCCATTTACCCTTACAAGACCTTCTAATATCATTTGTTTACCTTTACCACCAGTTTCTGCTATACCTACGTACTTTAAAAATTGATCAAGCGTTATATAATCGGTGTTTATCTTTACCTCTTCCATAATATCAAACCCTTTCGACTAATCATTTAATTTTACAGGCAATACCATGTATAAGTAGTCATCATCTTCTACCGGTGTTATTATCATCGGGTTTATGCTATTTATCATGCTCATTTTGATCTTTTCTGAATCAATCACTCTAAGTGCCTCCAAAAGATACCTGGAATTAAAAGCTATCTCAATCAGATTACCTTCAATCTCTATATTAAGCCTTTCCGACATCTTTCCCTTTTCAGAATTTGATGATATCACAAGTTCTCTTTCATTAAAAGTAAATTTAATCAAATTGCTTTTATTTGAAGCCAACAATGACGCTCTGTCTATAGCACCTATCAAATCGTCTTTATCAATAATGACTACAGACTTAAAATCCTTGGGTATTACTGCCTTATAATTCATATAATTCCCATCTAAAAGTTTTGATATAACCTTTGTATCGTTAAATTCAAATAAAATCTGATTACCTGTAAAAGATATGGATACGTCATCATCATTGTCTTCCATAACCCTTAAAAGCTCATTAGCTGTAGTACCTGGTATGACAACGCTGAAATCATCCAAATTTTTTGATAAAAGATCTTCTGAAACGTATTTTTTTATGGCCATGCGGTACCCATCAAGTGCCACCATATTTATCGCGTTTTTGCTTACCTCCATAAGTATTCCTGTCAAAATAGGCCTAGTCATATCTTGAGCGACACTGAACGAGGTCATTTTTATCATCTCTTTTAGAATCTTCTGATTTAATGAAAAAGTCACATCTTTCATTACCTCTGGAATATCAGGGAATTCTTCCGCTGAATTTCCTGATATAGAAAATTCAGTTAAACCACACTTTATATTTACCGTATTGTTTTCATCGGACTCAAAAAAAACCATGTCATCTGGAAGCTTTCTTACAAGATCTGAGAAAACTTTAGATGAGACAACTATGCTTCCCTCTTCAATGATAGATGCATCAACACTGCATTGAATTCCTATTTCCATATCTGTAGTATACATTATTATCTTGTTGTTTTCTGATTTTAAAAGGATACCTTGAAGGATAGGGAGGGTGGTACGGGGGGTTACCCCTTTTATAACTTTATTTACAGCATTCGCTAATGAAATTTTATCGCAAGAAAATTTCATAAAAAATTCGCTCCTTTTAAGCATATTTAAAAAAAATAAAAATATAATTAATAATAGTAGTAGTAATAATAGAGCTTGTTAATATGTTAAAAACTCTTAATTTAAGCAAAATGCCTTATTTTTATGTTGTTGATAACTTATTAATATTTTTAAAAAGATATTGACAATATCAACAAGCTCAAAAAAATTGATGTTATCAACAGTTTATCAACGTGGATATGTTAAAAACCCTTTATTCGCTTTTTAAGCTCTTCAATTTGCTTATTTAAAGATTCGTCTTCCTTTATGTCGTTTGAGATTTTATCGTATGCATGAATAACCGTAGTGTGATCTTTGCCAAATTCTTCACCTATCTTAGGCAATGATAAGTCTGTCATTTCACGGGCTAAGTACATAGCAATTTGCCTTGGAAAAGCTATTGTCTTAGTCCTCTTTTTTGATATGAAATCTTCATAGCTTATGT
>JASBVU010000157.1 GCA_029960905.1 Thermoanaerobacterium sp. | reverse complement strand
TGTCTAAAATTTCTCCCTTAGATACAACAAGTCTATATCTTTCACCTTCCAAAGAGACTAATGATGCAAGCGTCGCAATACCAGGCTGAGCCATAAACACGACTGTTGGAGGATTATCAAGCTTTCCTATACCAAGCTCTCGATCGACTAATTTTATAGGTCTGTCTTTTCTAGCTATCTTCCAATTGCCCTCGCCCATGTGGCTCATCAAAATCGAATCTCTCTTAAAATCCATCGCATACATCTCAGTAAAATGTGCATCACCTATCAATACATGGCCTGCTGCCACCAAGCTTGCTGTAACTACATCACCCTCTGCCGCATAGCCATATCCTTCTGCCATCAAGTTTGATGCTGCCATCATGTGTATCTGTTTAAATCTCCCATCGCCTTTAAACACATCAAAATGGGCGCTAAAGGCAGCATATCCTTTATCCTCAAGCAATTTCTTAAACCCAATTTGAAGCCTTGCAGCATATCTGTGGCTCTCCTCACTTAATTTAGCATCTATATAAAAGTTCTTCTTGTTTTCTTCTATTACTTTGTCGATTTCTTCATTCGTAGCTTCTTCCATGTATCTAAAAACTTGGCCAATATACTCTTGGTTTATTTGCGGCCCTATTTTCCTTGTAAAAGCTGCATCATCACCCATTATGTCATACATGCCATGCATTCTTCCAAATTGTGCAATCTTCATATTCCTCAAAGCTTTTACTGTCTTTACAGTTTTAGCCCAGTCATTCACAAAATCTTTAAATTCCTCAGAATGCCAATCTTCAGTTATGATTGGGCATGTTATACCCATTCTCAAGATAATATTTGAAGTATCCTGTGCACCGTGAACACCTTGATTGTATGTCAAGTCGCCCATATCCCAATCATCTGTTACAGTGCTTTCTGGCTGTATATTTGCCAGCATAATTGGAAGCCTATTATTTCTTAGAGCATTCACAAGGTTTGTAGCTGGCCCGTATGTCAGCATGACGATCATTATTCCGTCGAGATCTTTATCATTGAATTCTTTAACTATCCTCTCTATATCATTTCTGTTTTTAGCGGCACCAGGAAAATAAAAATCAGCAATATCACCTAACCTGTTTATAACTTGTTGTGCATACATCTCTTGCCTTTCAGTAATACCTGGCAACATATCGTCGTATAGCTCCTGCATAATACCTAGAAAGCCTATCCTCGGTCTTTCATCTTTGTACACAATAATCACTCCTTTGGATTTATTTAAGATTTTTACTTGAATCTTTAAAAGCTAATTAAAGCTTAATCTCCAAGAAAATCGCATTTTTAAATCATTTAATAATATGCAATGATTTTCTATCGCTAAACAACGCCACAACCAACAAAAATATAACACCTTCTATTAACTGTTGAGTCTGAGTTGTAAGACCTATCATATTCAGTCCTGCAGATAATACTTTGTATGTCAGCACGCCTGTAATAATATTTGAAAAACGGGCCATTACACCTCCTGTAATTGGTAATCCTCCTAAAACTAACGCAATTAAAATTTCCGTTTCAAACATACTTCCACCTGATGCTGTTACAGAACCAACCTCAATAACATTTATGAATGCTGCAAATCCTGTAATCATTACAGCTACTATATACATTAACCATTTGATCTTATCAACATCTACCCCGGCAAATCTTGAACCAATTTCTCCAGCACCAATTGCTTTTAGATAAATTCCTAGCTTTGTAAAATGAAAAACTAAGAAAGCAAGCAATAGAATTACAACCGTTGATATTAATTTAACTAATACCGTATTGTAATTTAAAATATCACTTACTGCATAAACAGGGGAATTTGTCGTCAAATATGCAATAAGCCCACGAAATAAAAACATCGTACATATTGTAACAATAAATGAAGGTATTTTACGCTTCACGTGAAAAAAACCATTTATTGTTCCAATAATTGCACCTGCAATAATTGCACCTACAATTGCCAATAAAATATTAAATCCAGATAAATAAGAAAATACTATTGATGCAATTCCAAGTATAGAGCCTTGAGAAAAATCAAGACATCCCATCGTCATGATAAAAAATACTCCAATTGAAGCAATCATCAATACGTATACTTCATCAAGCAATAATGTTATATTTAATGGACTTATAATTTTACCACCTGTTAGCATAGTAAACATAACTAGTACAACTACCAGCCCTATCACTGGTAATATACTTCTTGCAATTGGTTTTTCTAAATATCTTTGTATTTTGTTTTTTACACCATTTATCTCAACACTATTTTGCAAGTCAGTCATACATTTCACCCTCACTTAAATCATTTTCATTATTAAATCTTCTTCTGTCAAATTAATGTCCCTCATAAATTCTCCGTTGATTTTTCCATCTTTCATTATTAAAATTCTGTCGCACATACCTATTAATTCTAAAATTTCTTCAGAAATTAGAAGTATCGATTTTCCCTGCTTTTTCATCTCTGTCATCAGATCATAAATATCAGCCTTTACTTTAACGTCAATACCTCTAGTTGGGCTATCTAATATAAATATTTCAGAATTTTTAGCAATCCACCTTGCCAAAGCAACTTTTTGTTTGTTACCACCAGATAGGTCAGATACTAACTGATTGACATTTTCCATTTTTACACTCAATACTTCTGCGTATTTATTAGCAAATTTACTAAGTCTACTATTAAATATTATGTTGTGCTCTTTTAAATCATCCAAAGATGTAATGCAGATGTTATCTGAAATTGTATCATTAACTATAAGCGATTCATTATCCCTATCCTTTGAGACATAAGCAATTCCATTTTTTATAGCAACTTCAATAGAGTTAATTTTCACGCCATTCTCAAGAATAACATCACCTGATCTATTAAATGATGCTCCAAAAATTGCTTTACCTACCTCATGCATTCCACATTCACTAAGTCCACCAATTCCGAGTATTTCCCCTCTGTGCAATTTAAAACTGATATTGTCGATTTGTCCTGGCACAGTTACATTGCTTAATTTTAAAACTGTTTCTTTAAATATAGGCTTCTCGTAATCTGTACGATAATAATGTCCACTTAATTCTCTTCCTACCATTAGCCTTTTTATATCATCTTCAGTTACCGAACCACTATCAACCGTATCAACTACTACGCCATCACGCATTACCGTAATGCGATCAGTCCATCTGATTAATTCATCTAAATCGTGAGTGATAAAAATAACAGTATGCCCTTCTTCTTTTATTCGTGTCATCTGTTTATATAGCACCACGGCCATTCTGGCTTAAAGCAGGTTGTTTCATCAGCAATAAAACTTTTACCAATATATATTGCTTTGATTATTTCGATAGCTTTCGCTCTTCAAAATTATGTTATCGATTAAATCTTGGCATTTATGTTACTCATTCATATTTTTCAATAATTCTTGTGCTTCTCTGTTCATAAACGATATTTTGTTGCCATGTTTTATAAATTTTTCTTCATTACCTAAAATATTTTCTGCTACAGTTAAACCTAATATTGTACCAGCTTCTTGAACTATTATCGAGATGCCATTTCTATTTGCTTCAACAAGTGATCTTACCTTAATTTCTCTGTCTTCTAAAAAAATTTTCCCACTATTTATTTCATAAATGCCTGATATCATAGAAACCAATGTAGATTTCCCAGAACCATTTTCTCCAATTAAGCCATGTATCTCTCCTTTTTTAAATGACAAAGTAGCATCTTTTACAACATGATTACTACCAAAATATTTGTTTAATTTTTCTACTCTTAAAATTTCTTCTTTCAATATTTTTCACCTCACTTGACAACAATGCCTCTAACTGGTTTTGTAGTAATTGTAACTATCAACAACAAAGCTATTCCGGTAACAACATTTTGAATTGTAGTTGGAGCACCAATAGCAACAAATCCATTGAAAATTAACGAAATTATGAATTCACCAATGATTATAGCCCATTGTTCCATATTTCCTAAATGACATTCCAAAAAAGTTCCCATTAAGGTGTAAAATTCATGCTCATTGATGACATAACAGATGTAGCAGCCAGAAGTTCATAGCTGATTTTAGAATGCTCATAATACCAACCAAGAAACCGCATAGTACATATGATAATACTTTAAATTTATTCACATCAACACCCATATTTTTAGCTAAATACTCATTACTGCCTATTGCATACATATAAGTTCCCATTTTGGTGTATTTAATTACCAAACTTACAAATATAAAAGCACATATTGCCAAAATTACATTGTATGGATATGTCCCAAAAGCACGATAATTTGGACCTAAAATCTGTTCTTGTCCTTGTGTTGCAAAAACACTTAAGCTCTCATATATAAGTGAAAGACCAACTGTAACAATCATTGAAGGTATATGAAAATTTATATAGACAATACCATTCAATAAACCTATCAATGTTCCACTAACAATTGGTGCCAAAATTAACCCCATATATCCATAATGCTGAGAAAAATAACATGCTAATATTGACGATAAAACAAGGTTAGCGCCAATGCTAAAATCCCATAATCCCATAGCAACGATGAAATATAATCCACATCCGCCAACTGCATAAATTAAGCTTGATTGAAAATATGATAAAAGTCTTCCTGGAGTCCCAAAATTATTTGGCGAAATTACTTTGAAAATAAACCAAAATACTACTGTAAGTAATATTAGCAATAAAATACCAAAATATTTTTTAAAGTACATATCAATATTTTTTCTTTTGACAGAATCTGCACTACTCATGATATCACCCGCCTAAATTGTATTTTGCCGTCAGCCGTTATGACTGACGGCCTTTTCTAAAACTCAATTAAATTTATAAATTTTATTGTCCACCATGACGTTTCTTCACATCATCTATAGACAAATTCAGTGCTTGTTCAGCTAATTGCTGGAATGAATCATTTGCCATTGCTTTTATTTCTTCTGTATTATAAGGCAAACTATCTACAAAATATTTCTGATAATCGTTGTATTCACTTGGAGATGAAACATATAGATACGGGAACTTTATCTCATAAAAACTATTTTCAGGTTTCACATACTTACCTTTTATTGCATTGTATACCATCATAAGAGCATATAATGGATCTGCAAAATGTCCACCTGATTCAGCAGTCATTGCACCACTTTGTAATTCTTGTCCTAAATCAGGTAAAAAGTCTGTCGAAACGACACCTATTTTGCCGGTCTTTCCAGCATTTTTAATAGCAT
>JASBVU010000156.1 GCA_029960905.1 Thermoanaerobacterium sp. | reverse complement strand
ATGGATTTTATGCATATATTTCTAATACTATTGATAAGGGGATAGAACTTTATGAATAACTATTTGCCATTAGAAAATTACAAACCGCTTAGGGATATCGTATTTGATTACATGAAAAATGCTATTATAACAGGCGAATTTAAGCCGGGGGAAAGGCTAATGGAGGTACAGTTGGCGGAGAAACTGGGAGTTAGCAGGACGCCTGTAAGGGAAGCTATAAGAAAGCTGGAACTGGACGGGCTTGTTGTCATGGTGCCCAGAAAAGGTGCGTATGTGTCAGATCTTAGCACGAAGGATCTGCTTAATGCGTTTGAAGTCAGGCAGTCTTTGGAAGGTCTTGCAGCATCACTTGCTGCTGAAAGGATTACAGACGATGAACTAAAAAAGTTAAAGGATATATTAGACAAATTTTATGAGGGGATACAAGAAAACGACGTAGAAAAGTTGATTAAATACGATCAGGAATTTCACGACTTAATATTTAATGCTTCAAGAAATGAAAAACTGGTGCAGATAATGAACAATCTTCAAGAGCATGTTCATAGGTTTAGAGTAAGATATATAAGTGATTTTAAAAAGTCAAAAAAACTTTATCAGGAGCACAAGAAGATACTTGAATCTTTGGAGATGCGAAGCTCAGACAACGCTCAAAAGTGGGCGGAAAAACATATACAGAATTTTCAAAATGATTTAGTGAAAGATATGAAGCATTTTAGCAATGGAGAGTGAATGAATTATGAATGCTTTAATACTGGCTGGAAGCACTGGCGATGAGAAGCTTCCGGAAAAAGCTCTTATTAAGATAAAGGATAGGTACATGATATCGTACGTCATTGACGCATTAAGAGGCTCTGGGAAAGTAGATAAGATTGCTGTAGTAGGCGACAGGGAAAAATTACAGTGTATAGAAGGTATAGACATATTAATAGATCAGGGAAATTCCATAATAGAAAATGTTTTAAAAGGGATCGAACCTTTTAAAAACGACAGACGTGTATTGATATTGACGTGCGATATTCCTATGCTTACGAAAGAAGCAGTGATTGACTTTGTAGAACAGTCTGAATCATTGAATGCAGATTTATGTTATCCAATTGTTAAAAGAGAGGACAACGAGAGAAAATTTCCAGATGCAAAAAGAACCTACGCTAAAATCAAAGAAGGAACTTTTACCGGTGGAAATATATTTTATATAAATCCTCAAATTGTTGATGCGTGCATTGAAGCGGCAAAACAATTTATAGCGTTTAGAAAAAAACCGTGGAAGCTGGGACAGTTGCTGGGCTTCAAGATTTTGATCTTGTTTGCTTTTGGGCGTGTAACCATAAGTCAGCTTGAGAGAAAGGTATCAGAGCTTTTTAATATTAACGCAAAAGCTGTAATATCGAAATACCCAGAGATAGGTAATGATGTAGATAAGGATGAAGATGTGGAAATGGCAAATAAGTATATAGCTTAATATATGCATGAGAATAGGCTGAGGCCTATTTTTTTTGCATATATTTTTTTTATTGTGAAATAATTAAAAAAGGTGATGTGGAGATGATGAATGTATTTCTTTTTTTAAAACAAGTTTTTAACGTGTATTTATTTGCTGTACTTTTCATAACAGGTTTTTATGAGTCGGTATTTGAGCCTAAAGATTTGAAGAAAAAAGGACTTGATAAAGATTCAAAAACCTGTAGAAATATAGGCATAGCATATCTATTAATTGATGCAATCATGTACATAATAATTAAATTTTCGCCGATTTGATGGCAGAGAGGGGTGTTTTTGTTGGGATTTTTTAATAAGCTTTTTAAAAACAAAAACAATGATAATGGCGAAGGCAAAGATGTGGAAAGCCCAAAAGTGAAAGAAGACATTGAAGAAAACATAAAATACATAAAGGACATGTTAAAAGATTCTGATGACATAATTTACAGAGAATTTTGGGTTGGTGAAGAATTTCAGCACAAATTGGAACTAGTCTTTGTGGATGGACTTGTGGATAAAGGCATCATAAATGAGCATGTGATGCATTCCCTTATGCTTGATTCAAGGCAGGCAAGACCTTCAATTGATGAGATCAAAAAAAACATATACGAAGTAATCAAAAAGGCAGCTATAACTGGCGGTGACATAAAGGAAATTGACGATTTAGACAAATGTATAACATCTATACTTTCAGGTGATACGGCCCTTTTCTTAGATGGTCATTCTAAAGTTGTCATTATATCCAGCAGAGGATGGCAAATGAGATCTGTTGCTCCTCCTGAGACAGAAATGGTTGTACGCGGTGCCAGAGAAGGATTTACCGAAACTTTGAGAGTAAATACAGCTCTTGTCAGAAGGTGGATAAGGGATCCGAAGTTTAAAATAAAGCAGATGCAGATAGGGAAAAGGTCTAAGACAGACATTGCTTTATTGTACATAGATGACATCGTCAATAAAGATTTATTGTCATTGATTAAAGAAAGGCTTAAACAGATAGACATAGACGGTATTTTAGAAAGCGGATACATTGAACAACTTATAGAGGAAGACTGGCATTCTCCATTTCCACAGATGCTTAACACAGAGAGACCTGATAAAGTCGCTGCATCGGTGCTGGAGGGAAGGATTGCCATACTCATAGACAATTCACCTTTTGCTCTGATAATACCTACCACGTTGGCGACACTATTCCAATCGCCTGAGGATTATTTTGAGAGGTGGATGATTTCATCACTTCTTAGGATACTGAGGTTTACGGCGGCAATCATTGCCCTTGCGGGTCCATCTATATACATAGCATTTACATCATATCATCCTGGCATGATACCCACAAAATTGGCTCTTTATATAGCTTCAACAAGACAAGGTGTTCCGTTTCCTGCTTTTATGGAAGCGTTGATAATGGAAGCGACTTTTGAGCTTTTAAGGGAAGCGGGCATAAGGCTTCCTGTTCCAATAGGACAGACGATAGGTATAGTAGGCGGCTTGATCATCGGACAAGCTGCTGTAATGGCAGGAATCGTAAGTCCGCTGATGGTGATAGTGGTAGCAGTTACTGCTGTTTCGTCTTTTTCTATACCAAGTTACAGTGCTGCTATTGCCTTTAGACTGTTAAGGTTTGCTTTTATGCTACTAGCGGCTGTATTGGGGTTATACGGCATAATGCTTGGATTTATACTTATGTTGACACATCTAGTCGTGTTGAAAAGCTTTGGCCTTCCTTATTTGTCCCCATTTGTAGAGATAAATTTAAGCGATTTGGCAGACACCATAATAAGAGCGCCGCTAATGGTCTTTAAAAAGAGACCACCTACACTTGATACTCAGGATAAGAAGCGGATGAAGGATTTAAGGTCGGAAAAGATCGAAAGCGTGGAAGTAGACCGGAGGGATAGTAATGATAAAAAACAATGACAAAATTTCAGAAAATCAGCTTTCTATACTGCTTTTTACGACTATGCTGGGAGCTGGTGTATTAAGCTTGCCTGCAGATGTGGCTAAAGCAGCAGGACCCAATGGTCTTATTGTGATACTTTTGGGAGGACTTGTGGCATTAGTATTTGCAAGGGTTATAAGTTATGTGGCATCAAAATTTCCGACGGAGACATTTGTAGAGTATTCCGAGAAAATCATTACTAAACCTGTATCTATTTTGCTTACAATATTTCTCATCGTGTATTTTTTGATTTTTTGCAGCTTAAATTTAAGGATATTCGGTGAAGTCGCAAAGTCATACTTATTGAATAGTACACCTATAGAGGTTATAATGATAACTTTGCTTTTCGCATCAGCATATATTGTGAGATATGGGATAGAACCTATTTCAAGGATGTCAGAGATACTTTTCCCTGTAATGGTTATACCTGCCATAATCATCTTTTTGCCAGCCATTACAGATATAGATTTAAGCAATTTTTTGCCTATACTTAGGATATCACCATTAAGGCTTGCAAAAGGCATTTTACAGACTACTTACAGTTTTATCGGATTTGAAATATTATACGTCATATTTCCATATATTCAATTAGGAAATAAGCTTAAAAAAAGCATAAATGTATCTTTTTTTTCTATAATATTTTTTTATCTTTACATTACGTTTTTTACTATAGGCATATTCGGGTACAAGGAAACCAGTGTTCAATTGTGGCCTTTGCTTACAGTCATAAAATCAATCAACTTTCCGGGCTTTTTCATTGAAAATCTTGAAAGCCTTATTATGGGTATTTGGACGTTTGCAGTGTTTACTTCTATATCAGCTTTTCATTATGCTGCTACACTAAGCTTATCAAAACTTATAAAGGCAAGGGAACATTCATATCTTGTTATACCGCTTATACCCGTCATATACTTCATGGCACTTATACCTGAATCAATCGTAGAGGTGTACAAATACGCATCATACGCTACATATTTAACGCTGTTTTTTGTGATTGTTCTTCCTTTGTTAATGTCGGCTATAGTGAAATTAAGGCATGGAGGTGAAAGGCAATGAAGAAAATTATTTTCATATTGATACTGCTTATACCATTAATTTTGACAGGTTGTTGGGACAAGGTAGAGATAGAAGACAGAGCATTTGTAATGGCTATAGGAATTGACGTGTCAAATCAAGCCAAAAATTACGTAGTGACTTTTCAGTTTCCAAATGTAAAACAGGTGTCCAGTGCTGCTGGCGGTGGCGGTGGTGGCGGTGGGCAACCTAATTTTTCTATATCAGAAATCGGAGATACAGTCTTTTCTGCATCACGCCATGTAAGCACGAGGCTTGATAAAAGGCTTTTTTTAGGTCATACGAAAGCCGTAATATTAGGTAAGGATGTAGTCAGCAATAGGGCTAAATTCCTTGAAGTATTAGATACTTTAGATAGAAGCTACGAATTAAGCAGAAAGTTAAGGTTACTTGTGGCAGATGGTAAGGCACAAGATATACTGCTTAAAAATTATAAATTCGATCCAGATATTGGTGCATATATTGATGATATATTCAAGCAGTACAACAGGACGTCAATATTTCCTAATATAGATTACAATAAAATAACTAAATCGCTGCATGATACAAATGGAAATGCCATAATTCCAGTCATATCATCAGGGAAAGATGAACTAAAGATCGCCGGTTCTGCCATCATAAAAAATTACAGACTGGCAGGATGGTTGTCAGATGGGGAAAACATGGGCTACATGTGGCTTATGGGTTTTGTCAAAGGTGGAGACATTACATTTGACATGCCTACAACGGATGGTAAGGAAGTAAAGG
>JASBVU010000155.1 GCA_029960905.1 Thermoanaerobacterium sp. | reverse complement strand
CACTTGGCTTCCACATATTCAGTTGTGTATATGCTACTATAGATTAGGTGATATAGAAAAATCATATATGCATAATGAGGAGGCAAGAAAGTATGACCCAAATAATCCCATGGTGCTTAAAAACAAAGCATTTTTAGAAAGCATATTATAAAAAAAGAACAGGGATTTCTCACCTGTTCTTTTTATATTTTACTCTATTTTAAACATCTTAAGTGATTCCATGAGTTCTTCTGCATATCCTTTAAGCTCATTTGCCGTACTTGAAAGCTCCTCAATTATAGCCGTCTGCTCTTCTGATGATGCCGAAATCTCCTCAGTTGACGCCGCAGTTTCCTCCGATACAGCAGCTATATCCTGCACAGCATCCACGATCTTGTTTTTATTGGCTTCTATTTCTTTTAAGGAGTCGTTTAGGCTGTTTATCATGTCTGTCACAAACTTCAAGGCTTGTATTATGCCTTCGAATATTTCTTTCGTGTTATTGACGGAATTGCTTTGCTCCATGACGATATTATTGGCATTTTCCACTGTTGCAACTGTTTCATTAACGTCATTTTGTATCTCAGCTATAAGCTCTGATATGCTTTTAGCGGCAAGGCTTGACTCATCAGCCAACTTCCTTACTTCGTCAGCAACGACAGCAAAGCCTTTTCCAGCCTCTCCAGCCCTTGCGGCTTCTATAGCTGCGTTTAAAGACAGCAAATTGGTCTGATCCGCTATCTGCCTTATGGTATCAACTATCTTTCCTATCTGGTTTGATTTATCCCTCAGGAAAAGGGTAGACTCTCTTACTTTGTTGTTGGATTCAATGCTTTGCTGCGTTTTAGCTAAAAGGCTTTCGATTATTTCATTACTGCTTTCCGAAATCATGTTTATGTTCGTTACTTCGTCCAAAATATTATTGGAATCGTCCATGGCTGTATCTATAAGCTTTCCAAGCTCCAGTGTTGCTTTAGCACTGCTTTGAGCGCTTTCAGCCTGATTCGATGAGCCTTCAGCTATCTGCTCTATTGCCCTGGCCACATCTTGCATTGTTGACGAAACTTGCTCTGATGACGATGCAATGTTATTTGAAATGTTGTTTACAGACTCAGCAACATTTTTTATCTTTATGACCAATGACCGTATTCCTTCAATCATGTCATTGTAGCTTTTAGAAAGTAGTCCTACTTCATCTTTTGATTTTATATCAGTGCTAAGCACAAGCTCGCCTTTTGATGCTTTCTCCATCGTCTTTGATATTTTTCTTATGCCACCTGTCAAAGTTGAAATAAATACAAATGCCAGCAGTAAGCCAAATATGAGACAGATAATCATCACTGTTATCATTGTATTCCTTATGGAGTTTGTGTCAGCATTTAACTCCTGAATAGTTGTCGAAACGACGCCGATCCACCCAAATTCGCTTAACTTTTTGACGCTGGCAAACTTCAATTGGTTATTTGAAGTGTATTCAATCGTCTTGTCATTAAGTGACAAAAGCTGTTTGCCAAAACTGTACTTTGTAATCTTTGTAAACATCACGGTTTTATCTGGATGCGATATGACAGTGCCATCGCTTGTCATCAAGTAAAAGTATCCTGAATTTCCTATCTTTATGCTACTTATAGTGTCAGAAAGCTTTGATAGGTCTATGTCGATGCCTACAACACCTGCCAAGTTTTGATTTTCATCAAATATGGCTTTTGACATTGTTATCTCAGGTTTGCCAGACAGGATGTCCTTGTAAGGCTCAGTAGAAGCGATAGCACCTCCTGCATCTAAAGCAGCCTGATACCAAGGCCTTTTAGTGAGATCTACACCACTTAAGTCTTGAACAGGGTAGATGATGGTCTTTCCATCTTTAGCTGTAAAATACGCATTCAATATGATTGGATTGTTATCTCCAATGCCCTTTAATTTATCCAGCAAGCTACTTGAATCGCCAGTTTTTATGTAGTTTTTAAGGTCGCTGGAATTGGCAATATCGCTAAGTGAAATCTCCGCGTTTTGTTTCACCATCTCAACGTAATTGTTAAGTACTGAAAGTGCCGCTTGATTTGATTTGTCTATCCTACTTTTTAAAATTGTCTGTGCTTCATTTACAGAAAAATAGCCTGTAATGAGAAGTGGTACAACGATAAACAGGGTAACCAATGCAAAAAGCTTGATCCTTATGCTTTTCACTGCCTTATCACCTCATGTATTAATTTTGCTCATAGAGTATTTATCGGCTATTTTAACAATAATCTTAAGCGTTTTTTGTATTTTTTCTCATATTAATTCCATAAATGCTGCCATGCTTCCGGTCTTTCCCTTGTCCCTTCTGTAGGAGTAAAACTCATCGGCATTGCAAGATGTGCAAAGGCCTGACAAAGTTATGTTTTCATCTTTTATCCCACAATTTACGAGTTCATAATAGTTTGTCATCTCAAGGTTTAGCATCCACTTCCCATTTCCCTTGTCTAATAACACCTCGTCTAGATTGACATTCAATTTTGACACCTCATTTACCACGTCTTTACCAACTTCATAACAGCAAACGCCTATAGCTGGACCTATAGCTGCAAGTATGTCTTTTTTGTCAGAGCCGAAAGCATTTACCATTGTCTCAACAGTTTTGGGACCAATCTCTTTCACCGTGCCTCTCCATCCAGCATGTGCTAATGCTATGACATTTCTCACAGGATCTAAGAAATAAAGAGGTGTGCAGTCAGCATGAAATGTCACAATGGGTATGCCGCTTATATTTGTCATAAGAGCATCTGCATCCTTTATATCGCTTTTCCCGAAGTTTTTACCTTTGTCGATTTCATTTACAATCTTTATGCCGTCTGAATGGACCTGATTTGAAAATACCATATCGTCGCAATTGATATTTGTAACATGGCATATACGCCTAAAATTTTCATACACATCTTCTTTATCATCGTACCTTGTAAGGCTTAAATTGAGTGAACTGTAAGGTCCAGAGCTTGCTCCACCTATTCTTGTTGAGAAAAGATGTTTTACTTTTCCTGTATTTTTAAATGCAGGTATCGTGTAAAAGACTACACCATCAATTTCATTTCTCTTAAATCCTTTATTCACCTTAATCATACCTTTCCAGATCATTTTGTATAAAAAAAGGACATCACTGTCCTCAATTCAGCTTGTCTTTTTTATTTTTCTCTTCTTTTTTATTTATGTACTTGTCAGAAAACTTAATCATTGAAAGCATTATTAAAAAAAGCAATGCTACCGTTAGCACCCCTGCAACCGGTATAATTATAATGTACTTTTCCATCATTGACCTCTCCCTTTTTAACCTTATACATACATTATACTATAATCGTATACAAATTTGTTTACTTTTTTAAAAAAATAATGCAGATTTCTCTGCATTATTTTAACTCTATAAGCTCATAATCTGTTGTACCCATTCCAAGCTCTTCACCGTATTTAAATTGTATGTCGCCTCTCGTCTCAGGATGAATAGCAGCAAATTTGTCATCACCTTCATCAAGGCCACGTCCTACATCACCTAATGCAGAATGGGGATTTCCTGCCTGATTGTTTACAAGGTCAAAGCTTGCCTTGTCTATGGCAACAGGATCAAATGAAGCAAGTATGCCTATATCCTGCACAATAGGCACATCGCTCCACGGTGTACAGTCGCACAGTGGCGTCACATTCATAACGAAATTCATAAAGGCTATTTTGCCTTTTTTATTGATGTATGCGCCATAGGCGTATTCCGTCATCCTCTCTACAAATTCATCCATATCTGTTCCCCACTGGGGATTTATGGCGTCGTACTGGCACATTGTAATGCACTCACCGCATCCGATGCATTTTTCAGGATCTATGTAAGCTTTGCCATCTACCAATGATATGGCATCTTCTGGACAATTTTTGATGCAAGTTTGACATGCAGTACAATTTTTCCCTACCTTTGGGCTTACTGTGGAGTGCTGCTGCTGTTTGCCTGCCCTTGGAGCACATCCCATCGCAAGATTTTTTATAGCACCTCCAAATCCAGCCATTTCGTGTGCTTTAAAATGCGAAAGTACGATCATGGAATTGGCATTAACTATATTAGACGATATTTTTACCGTCTTAAAGTGCTTTTTGTTTATCTCTACCTCGTCTGCATCTTTGCTCAATAAGCCATCTGCTATTATTAAAGGTGCATTGACGACGGCATAAGCAAAGCCATTTTCTATGGCTGTAATCAAATGGTCAACTGCATTTGAACGGCTTCCCTTATAAAGTGTATTAGAATCAGTTAAGAATGGTTTGCCTCCACTTGCTTTAACCTTGTCTACAACCTGCCTTACAAATATGGGATTTATGTACGCATTGTTTCCTCTTTCTCCAAAATGCAGTTTTATTGCAACCAAATCATCTTTCTTGAAAATGCTTTTAAATCCTGCTACGTCAAAAAGCCTTGCCACTTTTGAAGATATACTGCCTGACGGCTTTAGAGATCTCATGTTATAATAGTATACCTTTGATTTCATATAAAACCACTCCTTTAATCACCAGCTAATTTTCCTTTTAAGATTTTTGCACCTTTTTTTACATAACCTAACATTGAGTTGTCCGCTATCATTATAATTGCAAAATAAACGACTGAACCTGCAAAAATCGCAATTCCTAATGATATAGCTTCATAAACCTTTGCATCTGGAAAATGTCTCATAATAAGATTAAACGTCAAATATGCAAATCCACCCATTATAGCGGAACCTGTAATTGCTTTTATAAACGAAGCTGCTATTTCATATCCACCGATAGAGCCTATCTTCTTTTTCAAAGAATACATAAGCATAAGGGATGTTAAAGTGGCAGCAATCGACGTAGACAATGCAAGCCCTCCTAATGCAAGGTACCTTACGATAATGAGATTAAGCCCTATATTTACTAAAACGGCAATTGCACCATTTAACATTGGAGTCTTAGTATCTTTCAAAGAATAAAATCCTCTACTTAGGACGTTTCTAAGTCCATTGGCAGTCATGCCTAAGCTTAAGAACATGAAAGCAATTGATGTAAGATAAGTAGATCTTTCGTTGAATGCTCCTCTTTCAAAAAGAATCCTTATAATAGGATACCTAAATATGATAGCACCTACTGTAACTGGAATCATTATGTAAAGTATTGCTTTAACCGCCATCTTTATACCTTTTTTAAACTCATCTATGTTGTTGGATGCAAAGTGCCTTGAAAGCATTGGATATATAACAATTGCTATTGCCATCGAAAATATGTCAA